>JBOHJU010000017.1:0-19807 GCA_050728755.1 Methylocella sp. | reverse complement strand
ATTTTCGCCAGCTCTGTCGATCGACGGCATTAACTTGACACTGGACTGGCGCAAACCTGGCGCGGCGGCGATCGTGACGGGGCAAGCCCGAGTCCGCGGCGAGAACGCCGCGATAGCTCTTTGGATTGCAAGCCCAGCAGGGTTATTGCGAGGCCAGCAATCCGCCCTGAGCCTCAAGATCGACGCACCCTCGTTCTCGTTGTCGGCCGATGGCGGTCTTGCAGGCATGCCGGAGTGGCAGTTCAACGGCCGCATTCACGCCGCCGCGCCGTCGGTGCGAACACTTTTGGAACAAGCTGGATATTTTGTCCCGTTGCCCGGGCCCTTCAATGATTTCGAGGCAAATTGCGAGGCCACCATTTCGGCGTCGAGCGCGGTCCTTTCAGGCTTGCGTTTGCAGTTCGATGGGAACGATTTCGAAGGAACCCTGGCATTTCAGGCGCGCGGCGGAGCTCCTATCCTTTCCGGTACGTTGGCAACAAACCGGCTCTCGCTGCGGCCATTTCTTTCAAGACTTTCGCCCGCCACCGGGCGCGATGGCCAATGGAATCGCGACCCATTCGATTTAAAGAAATATGGCTCGGCCGATCTTGATTTCCGCGTATCTGCGTCGCACATGCTTTTTTCGTATTTTGAGATCGAGGATGCCGCCTTTTCGCTGATGCGCAACAGCAGGCGTGTGGAATTGATTGTAGCCAGGGCCAAGGCGTATCAAGGCACAATCAAGGGCCGCGCTACATTCGATGCGAGCGACAACGGCGTCGGCATGCAGGCCAGCGGCGCTATCTCCGGCGCCGACCTCGCCGCCCTGTCGTTCGACGCCTTCGGATGGCCAGAATTTTACGGCGCCTTGAGCGGCATGGCCAACCTCGAAAGCGCCGGGGCCAGTGTGAGCGAACTTATGCGCAACCTCGACGGAACGGCGCAAATCAACGTTGCGCAAGGGCAACTCGGAGGGATTGATCTTGATTCCGTTCTGCACCGGATCGACAAAAGCCCGCTTGCGCTTCTCGCCGATATTCATCGCGGCCGGACCGCTTTCGAGCGTGCCGGTTTCGAATTGCGATTCGTTAAGGGAGCAGCCGGCATCGAGGACGGCAAGCTCGAAAACCCGGACCTCAGGCTTGAGTTTGGCGGCACCGTGGATTTCGGCGAACGCGGCCTCGATCTGCACGCCGTCGCCATGCCTTCGATCGCCGAGGCCAAGCCTGGGAAGGAAGTCCCGACGTTTCGTTTCGATTTCGGCGGCTCCTGGGACAATCTGGCGTTTAACCCGGACGTGCGCGGCTTGATCCGCCGGTCCGGCGCGGCGGCGCCGCTGTTTCCGCAACAGCCCAATGTGACTGAGCCTCTCAGCCACGGCGGAGAAGGCGTAAAGTGAGATATGTTTTTGTTGGAGCCGCCGCCTCTTACCGTTGGTCCGCACGACGCGACTCATGGATTTCTCAGCGAAATTTGCCGGCGGAACTGACTGTCCATCGACACTCACGGTTAAAATCAAGTCGCCGACGCGGTGCCCGAGAACGAATGCGGCGCCGGGCTGACCGGCACCGCGGCGCCATTATCTATTTGCAGGACCGCCAGGCCGCGCTCGCTGGTCCCATCGGAGCGGAAGCGAAACACGCCATCGGCGCCGTTGAAGCCGGCCCGATTGGTGAGGACGTTTGGCGAATAACGCTGCGAGCCTTGGGTATGGGCAAGCGCGGCGGCGAGGGACACGGCATCGTAGGCAAGCGTCGCAATCCGGGTTGGATCGGAGTGATATTTGGTGCGGTAGCGCGCCGCGAAGGCATTGAAACCGCCATTTTCGGGCGCCGCGAACCATGCTCCTTGCAACGCCGCAAGCTTCAGGACGCGCGCGTCGTTCCAAAGACCGGTGCCGAGGATCTGCACATGCTTGCCGTTGATTCCGGCAGCAGTCAGTGCCTGCGACATCGCCTGCATCGCATCGGCCTGTTCAGGAATGAACAGCGAATCGATTTGATCATGCAGCGCGGCGATTTTTTGCACAGCCTCGGCCATGGTTCGTGGCTGGTAATGTTCGATCGTCATGACTCTTATGTTGTCGCGCGCGGCGGCCTGCTGGAATTCGCCTTCCGCCACGCGTCCGTAGTCATTTTCCGGAATGAGGGCGGCGATCGATTTTTTGCCCTTGGCGGCGGCGAAATCGACAATCCGGTCGACGTAACCCTCGATCAGGAAGGAAAGCAGAAACAGCTCCGGGCCGGCAGTCGACGTATCGGTCGAGAATGCGATGACCGGTCTTCCGGCGCCACGCGCCACCCGGCCCACCTCGCGCACACTCGAAGCAAACAGCGGACCGATGATCAGCTCGGCCCCATCCGAAAGGGCCGCTTGGGCCGCCGCGCGCGCGCCCTCGGGGGTCGAACGATCATCCTTGACAAGCAAGGTAATATCGTTGTTGCCGGCCTCCGCCCAAGCCAGTTCGGCGGCATTGCGCAGGGAGGTGCCGACGACGCTTGGTCCCGACGCCTGAGTCATAGGAAGGATGAGCGCCACGCGCGCCGGACCGGAGCCGATTTGCTCCTGATATGGCGGCGGCATGGTCTGCGCTTGCGGCGCCGGCGCGCCAACCCCGCCGAGACCGCGCAACGAGCCGCAGGCCGCGAGCGACAAGCAAAGTCCTGATACCCATATTGCCCGAACGGCTCCGGCGCGACGATTGCGGAGAGGCCATAAAGCCCCCCATCCGCCTTTCTTGCGTGGGAGGTAGGTCATCCGTGCGACTCTCTAATTTGCGTATTTTGAAATGATTTGGCCGGGCGCCGATGGGCGGACAATTCGGATAGCATGGAATTCTCCATTCTTTTCAGCCATAAGATCAGGCCGGCGGCAGTAGATACGGAATTTGTCACCGCGCTTCATGACAAAAAAAGCGCCACCGTTCGATAAATAGAACCGGGAAGCGATTTGTGGAACACAATTTGTTCAAGATAGCCGGGCATTCCCTGGCGGGCTGGATACCATGAACGCGAATAATGCGGACGGATCCCTTCAACGCGGGACTCCGAGGCGCGGGAAGCCCCTTTCGCGCGCAAAAACTTCCGAGAGCGAGAGGCCGGGCGCATTTACCGCCTTCGGCCTCAGGGCCGAGGCGGAACCGATCCGGCCCGGCCTGCACGTGGTCGCCACGCCAATCGGCAATCTCGGCGATATCTCATTCCGGGCGCTGGCAACGCTTGCCGCCGCCGATGCGATCATCGCCGAAGACACCCGGGTCACCAAGACGCTGCTCGCACATTATGGAATAGCGACGCCGCTTGTCGCCTATCACGAGCATAACGCCGCGGTCATGCGGCCGCACCTCCTTGCCCGGCTGGCCGGGGGGGCGGCGCTGGCTTTGGTCTCGGATGCCGGCACGCCATTGATTTCCGATCCGGGCTTCAAGCTTGTCGCGGACGCGCTTGCCCAAAATATCGAGGTGGTTTCAGTTCCGGGCGCCTCGGCCGTGCTCGCCGCCCTGATGGTCGCGGGTTTGCCAACCGACCGGTTCTTTTTTGAAGGATTCTTGCCGCACAAAATTGCCGCAAGGCGCAGCCGCATCGCCGAGCTTTCGGCGATCCCCGGAACGCTGGTGTTTTTCGAGTCACCCCGCCGCGTCGCAGAAACATTGCGCGATTTGACCGCCGTCTTGGGCCCACGCGATGCGGCGATCGCCCGCGAGCTCACAAAGTATTTCGAGACCGTCCGGCGCGGACGTTTGCCTGATCTGGCGTCCATTGTCTCCGCCGAGCCGCCGCCCAAAGGGGAAATCGTCGTCCTCGTCGGACCGCCGGGAGAGGAGCTGCCGGTCCAACTGGACTTCGACGCCAGGCTCGGGAAGGCGCTGGAAGCCCATTCGGTTAAGGACGCCGCGGCCATGGTTTCGGCCGAGACCGGCCAGCCGCGCCGCAAGGTCTATGCCCGGGCAGTCGAACTTTCCCAGCGCATCCGGTGACTACAAGGGATTCTCGCAGTCGCGCGCAGGCGCACCGGCAGGGCATCTTGGCCGAACGGTTCGCGGTCGTGATCTTGCGCCTCAGGGGCTATCGTATTCTTGCTTGCCGCTACCGGGTCCATGACGGCGAGATCGATATCGTGGCCCGCCGCGCCGACACGATCGCTTTCGTTGAAGTGAAGGTTAGGCCAACTCTCGACGAGGCCAGGAGCGCGATCGACTTCGTCAAGCGTCGCCGCATCTCGCGGGCGGCGACAACCTGGCTCGCTTCGAACCCTTGGGCAGCGCCGCTGACGTGGCGCGGCGACGCCGTCTACATCGCGCCCTGGCGCTGGCCGCGCCACGAGATCGCGGCATTCGGGTTGGATCTGGGATAAGCCCGCGCGTGCCTCGCGCGAAAGCCAGTTTTCTAGTCAGCCAGATTCCATTTCAAAAGCGTGCCAAGTACCTAAGCCTTCGCCCTTGTAACTTGGAGGACGCCGCTGCTACGCATTATTCTTCGCGATGCGGCTTCACCTGCTCCATGGATTGACGATGGGAACGTTGCACGCCTCGAAGTCCGCGGCGTTGCGGGTGACAACGCTCGCGTTGCGGCAATAGGCGACAGCGGCGACCATTAGATCGATTGTCGCCGCCGGCCTGCCAGCACGCCTGCGGGCAGCGAAAATTTTTGCGTAGGCGATGGCCGATTCCTCATCGAAGGGGAGCACGCGTCCCTCGAAATCCTCCGAAAACATCGCCCGTGCCGCGGCTTCGAGGCCAAGACGGCGGCGGCCTTCCGGCATGATCGCGATGCCGGAGAGGATCTCCGCCTGACAGATAGCAGCGGTGAACAGCAGCTCGGCGGGCTGCCCGGACACAAACGCCGCCACCTCCGGCACCGGATTTGCGGCCATCATGGCGGAGAGGATGTTGGTATCCAGAACAAACATCAGCAGAAGCGGGGCAGTTCGCGGACGCCTTCGCGCGGCGGCAGCTCCAGATCAACGCCGCCAAGCGGCGCGAACCGTGCACGGATGCGCTCATAAAGGTTAGGGCCTCTAGGCCGTCCTTGCTCGCTCAAGGCGGTCTTGAGGATGCGCCTGGCCTCGGCCTCCATGGAGTGACCGTGCTCCGCCGCGCGGACCCGCAGGCGCTCCTTGAGCGCCGGATCCAGATTGCGGATTGTGATGCTGCTCATGGAAACACCGCCTGTGCACGATAGCATTGTAATCAATGATATCGTTGATGTCAATTCCTCTGCGCCTCCAGTAATGCCGCTGGTTCCATACCATCGCGCAAAACGGCCTAGCTAACGATCCTTCAGCAATAGAAATTCCCTTCGATGGCGCATTGCAGTATAATGGCAAAATTCTCCTTTATGCGGACAGGTTTACATGGAACCCGGTAGCGGCGCCGGCTAATGGGCACGTTTCGTGAAATCGGCATTGCCGAGGCAAACGCGCCGGCCGCACCGCTTGCGGCCAAAAATGTGATTGCAGCCGATCTTATCGCGGTGCTGGTCGCCGTGACCTCGAGCGATCCGCGCGTCTTGACCATCCAGGATCGATCCGCATTGCCGTCCGGTCCGTTCGAACTCGCCCATCGTTCGCTGCAGGCGGGGCTGCGTGCCTGGGTCGAGAGGCAGACCGGGCTGCCGCCCGGCTATGTCGAGCAGCTCTATACCTTCGCCGACCGGGATCGCGGCGGCGCCGGCCAACGCGTCATCTCGATCAGCTATCTCGGCCTCACCCGCGAGCAGCGGGCCTCGGGTGAGCAGGAGGCGAGCTGGCGCAGCTGGTATGATTACTTCCCGTGGGAAGACCATCGCGACGGCACCCCCTCGATGATCGAAATCGTGCTCTTGCCTAAGCTTGAGGCCTGGGCCTGCGCGCCGCAAAATCCGGGCCTGCGGCGAGACCGTCGCCAGCGCGTCGCGATCACCTTCGGCCGCGGCGGCCACGCCTGGAACGAGGAGCTTGTCCTGCAGCGCTACGAATTGCTCTACGAGGCAGGCCTCATTCCGGAAGCGGTGCACGGAATTTCACCTGGGATGATGCGCCCGGGCGTCCCACCCCGCGCGCCGCCGAGCACGGGCCAGGCTATGGTTCTCGATCATCGCCGCATTCTCGCCACCGGTATAGCTAGGCTGAGGGCTAAAATTAAATATCGTCCGGTCGTGTTCGAATTGATGCCGGAAACGTTTACTCTTCTGCAGTTGCAGCGATGTGTCGAGGCGCTTGCGGGCAGACTAGTGCATAAGCAGAATTTTCGCCGCCTGATCGAGCAGCAGGAACTCGTCGAGGAAACGGGGAAAACGACCCAGGATACGGGGGGGCGTCCGGCGAAACTGTTCCGGTTCCGCCGCGAGGTTTTGACGCAACGCGCCATTGCCGGAACCAAATTGCCTGTTTCAAGGGCTTGACAAATCTTATACTCAATACCAGCATATGTTCTGTAATGCTCGCTTAGAGTATAAGGCGATGTATCCGGAAACTGTCCGTGCGAGAAATCCCTACGCGGAGAACCTCTATGCAAAGGTTCGCCATGCGATCCCGGCAATCGAGTGGCCGGTCCATGCGCAAGACATCGACGCCATCATGACGCTGAAGCGCACCAGGAACGCGGTGGTGCTTGCGCACAATTATCAGACGCCCGAGATTTTTCACTGCGTTGCCGATTTTGTCGGCGACAGTCTCGCTCTCGCGCGGGAAGCGATGACGGCCGATGCGGACGTCATTGTTTTGGCTGGCGTTCATTTCATGGCCGAGACCGCGAAATTGTTGAATCCGGAAAAAACCGTTCTCATCCCGGACCTTGGCGCCGGCTGCTCGCTTGCCGAGTCGATCCGGCCGGAGGATGTGCGGCTCTTGCGGCAAACCTATCCGGGAGTTCCAATCGTCACCTATGTGAACACCTCGGCGGCCGTGAAGGCCTTGTCGGACATTTGCTGCACGTCTGGCAACGCGCGGGCCGTGATCGAATCGCTCGGCGTCGAGCGTGTCATCATGCTGCCCGATGAATTTTTGGCCCGCAATGTCGCGGCCGAGACAAATGTGAAAGTCGTCGCCTGGTCGGGTCATTGCGAGGTGCATGAGCGCTTCAGCGCCGCAGAAGTGCGGCAGTTGCGCGAGGATTATCCTGGAGTGATCGTTTTGGTGCATCCGGAATGCCCGCCGGAAGTTGTCGCGGAAGCCGATTTTTCCGGCTCCACAGCCGCCATGTCGACTTTTGTGAGCAAGAACCGTCCCGCGCGCGTCGTGCTTTTGACCGAATGTTCGATGAGCGACAATGTCGCGATCCAATATCCAGAGCTCGAATTCATCCGGCCCTGCAATCTCTGCCCGCATATGAAAAAGATCACGCTCCGCAATATCAGGCGGGCGCTGGAGACTATGCAACACGAAGTGCATATCCGTCCTGGCATCGCTGTTGGCGCGCGCCGGGCCGTCGAACGCATGCTGGCGGTGCATTGATGGATGTGATCGACGCTTCACAGGCCTGTGTCATTGTCGGCGGCGGGCTGGCTGGCCTGACCACCGCTCTTTCCTTGGCGCCCCGGCCGGTGATCCTCCTCAGCAAGGCGCCGCTTGGATATGAAACATCGAGCGTCCTCGCCCAGGGCGGAATCGCCGCGAGCCTTGGGCCGGACGACGATTTTTCGCTGCATCTCGCCGATACGCTCAAGGCCGGCGACGGCCTTTGCGACGAATCTGCCGCGCGCGCGATCCTCAAGGCGGCGCCGGCCGCGATCGAAGAATTGATCCGCCGCGGCGTGCCGTTCGATCGCAACGGCGAGGGCAAACTTGCTCTTGGCCTTGAAGCCGCGCATTCGCGCCGGCGGATCGTTCATGCCGGCGGCGATTCCAGCGGACGCGAAATCATGCGG
Organism: Methylocella sp.; assembly: GCA_050728755.1. GTDB lineage: Bacteria > Pseudomonadota > Alphaproteobacteria > Rhizobiales > Beijerinckiaceae > Methylocapsa. Next base: position 11,981 of record JBOHJU010000017.1, on the reverse strand, counting down.
CCATTGACCCGTCGCGTGCGAGAAACGCCTTCGATCACCGTGATCGAGGGAGCCGCCGCCAGGCGGCTGCTCGTCGAAGATAACACCGTGACAGGGATCCTTGCCGAAAGCACCCGCGGACCGGTTGTTTTCGCAACCGGGCGCGCCGTCATCGCGACGGGCGGCATCGGCGGCCTTTTTCAATATGGCACCAATCCGGCTGGATCGTGGGGTGAAGGGCTGGCCCTCGCGGCGAAGGCGGGCGCGGCCATGGCCGATCTCGAATTTATCCAGTTTCATCCGACCGCGCTCGACAGCACTTCGTTTCCTCTAAAACTCATCAGCGAGACTGTGCGCGGCGAAGGGGCGATCTTAATCGACGAGACTGGTCATCGTTTCATGGCCGGCGTGCCCGGCGCCGAGCTTGCCCCGCGCGATGTCGTCGCGCGCGCGGTTTGGCGGCACATGGCGGCGGGCCACCGGGTTTTTCTCGATGCGCGGGACGTGCCGGACCTCGATTTTGCGCGCCGCTTTCCGGCGATCACAGGCTTTTGCCACTCAGCCGGAATCGATCCCGTCACCCAGCCGATTCCCATCCGGCCGGCGGCGCATTATCACATGGGCGGCATCGCGGTCGATGTTGCCGGGCGGACATCGGTCGAGGGTCTTTGGGCTTGCGGCGAGGCGGCGTGCACCGGCCTCCACGGCGCCAATCGCCTTGCCAGCAACTCCCTGCTCGAAGCGGCCGTCTGCGGCCGTCTTGTCGCCGAGAGCATCGAGGGGACCATGCCAAGGCGCGGGCGCACGCCGCACGCCGGGCTAGGCACGCTTGCCGTTAGCTACCCTTATCCGGTACGTAAAATTCTCTCGCGCGCGGCGGGCGTTCTCCGCGACGGCGATGGTTTGGCGGCGGCGGCGGCGGAACTACTGCCGCTGGCGCTGGGGCGCGGGACGGCCAGCGATCCCGCCTGCGTCGCCCTGATGATCGTGATGGCGGCCTTGCGCCGGCGGGAAAGCCGGGGCGCCCATGCGCGAACCGATTTTCCATGCCGCGCCGCGTATGCGCAACGAAGCGCGCTGCACCTGGAAGAGGCAATTGCTGCGGCGCGGAAAATTGTCCCCGAAACCGTCGCCTGAAACGAAAGCCGGGCGATGTCGCTTGTGCCCCTCGCGCGGATTATGGTCGAGCCTTTGGTTCGCGGCGCGCTGCTCGAAGATCTTGGCCGCGCGGGCGATCTCACCACGGATGCGGTCGTTCCGGCTGGGCTCGCGGCGCGAGCCGCGCTTGTTGCACGTGAGCCAGGCGTCGCCGCCGGGCTCGATTTGGCGAAACTCGCCTTCGAGCTCATCGACCCGAATATTGCTGTGCAAGTTGAATGCGAGGATGGCGCGATTGTGACGCCGGGGGGCGTGATCGCCAGGGTAAGCGGACCCGCGCGCGGGATTTTGACCGCCGAGCGCACCGCTCTCAATTTTTTGGGCCGTCTCAGCGGAATAGCAAGCGCGACGGCTTCCGTCGTCGCGGCGGTGCTAGGCACCAAGGCCAAGATCGTCTGCACACGCAAGACCACGCCCGGTCTTCGCGCGGTCGAGAAATATGCAGTGCGCGCGGGCGGCGGCGCCAATCACCGCTTCGGCCTCGACGACGCCATCCTCATCAAGGACAATCATATCGCCATTGCGGGGGGGATCGCGCGGGCGTTGCGGCGCGCCCGGGCAGCTGCCGGTCATCTCGTCAAGATCGAAGTCGAAATCGATAATTTGGACCAGATCAAAGAGGCGCTCGGCGAAGGCGCCGACGTAATGCTTCTCGATAACATGAGCTTGGATTGGCTCGCCAAGGCGGTCGCGACAATTGATGGCCACGCGATCACCGAAGCCTCGGGGCGGATCACGCTAGAGTCGGCGCCGGCGATCGCCGCGACCGGCGTCGATCTGATCTCGATCGGCTGGCTGACCCACAGCGCGCCCGTGCTCGACATCGGGCTCGATTTCGAAGCGTAGAGCGTGATCCGCGAATGCCGGACCCGAAGTCGCGGATCAGCCGGCGGCGCCTTCAAAGATGCGGGTTTTCCGGCATGCCGCTCACATACCCCTGCTCGTCCACGTGGTTGGGGAACGTGCTGGGGTCCACCGACTGATATAGGGAACGGCCCTCGGGGAGGCGATCGCTTCGGTATCCAGGGGGTGCACCAGGCGGCAGATAGCGTATGCTTGGCGGAATGGGTGGCGGTATCGTCTGGGCGAAAACCGTTGCTGTAAGGCCGCAGACGAGGCCGCACCCGAGGATGCATATGACATAAGGTTTCATTGCCAATCTCCCTAAAATTGGCAGAATCGCCTCATCATGTGAGGCGCCACTGATAATGATACGATCCGGGACAATAGACAGGCAGGCGCCGTGCAAACGTCCGTAGCGGCGTTCAACTTTTTGTGATCACGCTGCGACCAGAGCAAAAGACCACCATGCCTGCCCTTACCGGCGGCTAACGCGATGCGGCGCGGCGTGACCAGCGCCGCACCAAAAGGTGGTCGAGGGAAAAAATTCCCGGCCCGCGCGCGATAACGACGAGAAAGCAGGTCGCCCAGACGCCTTGCTCCGGCCAGGCATCGGGATAGACGAAAACTTCGATCACCGCGGTCATGCCGAGGAGGGCGAGCGCGGACACGCGGCTGGCGAGGCCGATGACGAGCAGCACCGGGAAAAAATGCTCGCAGAAGGCAGCGATGTTCGCGGCCAGCGCGGGATCGATCCATGGAAGCTTATATTCGTCGCGAAACAGCGCAATCGCACTATCCGTCACATGCCAACCCTCGACCTTTGTCTGGCCGGAGTTCCAAAACACGGCGGCCGGAAAAATCCGCGCCGCGAGCGAGATCAGGGATTGCGGAATCTTACCCAAGATGGCGGCGACGGCGAGCATCGCGCGAGGCAGCCCCGATGGCTTGCCCTGTTGGGTTGCCGGAACACGGCTCATTGCACGGGCACCTCGTTAGGTTGATCGATCATTTCGATCGCAAGCCCGGTGAACAACGCCGCGAGATTGGCGGCAAGATCGAAGCTTGGGTTGCCTGCGAGCGCCGCCGCGGCCGCCTCTCCAAGCGTATCTCCGGCGGCGAGGTTATGCAAAAAAGTCTTGGCGCCGGGCGGCAGGCGGCGAACCTCGACATCGAAGCCGGGACGCGAAACAAGCGCATCCTCGCCACGCCAATCGGTTATCGGCGCAAGGCCGATTTCGCCGGAGTTCATCGCCCAAATCGTGACGATTGGATAGTCCGACGCGACGATTTCTACCGAGGGGTGCAAAATAAACCGCATGCTCCCCAAGGCGTCAGGTGCGGCGCCGGCAAGCGCGGCGGGCGTCAGAGGTCTTGCGTCGGCGGCGTGGCAGGCGCGCGTGCGGGCCGCTTCAAGCTGCGCGACGCCGGCGAGATAGGGTACTTCCCGCGCCGGTTCGAAGTCCGCTAAGAAAGCGGGAAACTCGTCGCCATAAAACATCATCAGGGGCGAGCGCGGCGGCTCTGTGGCTGCGAACAATTTCGCGGCGCTTTTGAAGAAATCCTCGCCGGCAATTTTGCGCGTCGCCGGAAAGCGCGCTTCCAATGCACTCGCGAGGCCCACCATGACATTGTTGCGGTAGATTGCGAAACGCTCATCCGGCGCATCCGAATTATGCGACCTCACGCCGTGAGGAAGCGCCATATCCGGGTCACGCAGCGCGCGGGCGAAATCGCTTTGCCAGGTTTGCATGGGGATGAGCCAAGCCGTTTAAGCCGCGGCCGCCGCGGCACGGAAAGAGCCCGCCCGGTCGAGTCGGGCTTGCGCGGCAAGCACCTCGGCGCGCAGCACCGGCCAACCCGGCACGTCATTGTCCCATTCGATCGACGTCGGCAACGGCCCGGTGCGGGCGACCACGCTATCGAACAAGGCGAAGACGTCCTCGATCACGGGCGATCCATGCGCATCGATGCACAGCGGCGATCCTTCGCCGTCGATCGTTTCGAAATGACCGGCAAGATGAATCTCGCCGACGAGGTCGAGAGGAAAAGCTTCGAGATAGGCGCTGGCGCTTGTTGCATGATTGCGCGCCGACACGAAAACATTGTTGACATCGAGAAGTAGTCCGCAGCCGGTCGCGCGCGCGATCGCCGCCAGAAACTCCGTCTCCGGGATAGTGCTCTGTTCGAAGCGGAGATATGTCGCGGGGTTTTCGAGGAGCAGGCGGCGCCGGAGTGCGGTCTGCGCTTCGTCGATATGATCGATCGCCGAACGCAAGCTTCGCTCCGTATAGGGCAGCGGAAGGAGATCGTTGAAAAAAATTCCTCCGTGCGAGGACCACGCCAGATGCTCTGAAAAACCTTCCGGCTGATAGCGGTTGCAAAGCTCTTTCAACCTAGCAAGGTGCGCGCGGTCGAGCGGTTCGCTGGCACCGATGTTGAGCCCGACGCCGTGCAGGGACAGCGCGTAATGTTCGCGCAGAAATCGCAGCTGCGCATGCGGGGTGCCCCCCGCGCCCATATAATTTTCGGCATGGACCTCGAAAAAGCCGAGCGGCTGCGGCGCGGCGGAAATGGCGGCGAAATGCTCGGGCTTGAAGCTCGCGCCGGCGCGCACGGGAAGTTGCGAAAGACGCATGGATTTTTCTCCTGAACCCGCCGTCGGGCGCCTGTCCCGGTGACGCAAGAAAGGGGCGCGCGGACGCCGCACGCCCCCGCCGCACGTTACAATTTCTCTGGCTTCAGGGAACCCGTCCCATTGGGAGTCTTCATTGTTTTACAGGTTCCCTTGGGAACGTATTTCCAAGCTGTGCCTTCGTAATCGACCTTCGATTGCCCGGCGCAGCTGTTGGAACCTTTCGATGCGCAATCGTTTTGCCCCTTCAGTGCGACTCCATAGCACTTTTCCATACCTGGCTTGGCGCCGCCCATTTCCTGGGCGGAAACGGGCACAGCAAGCATCGCGAGCGCGGCGGCGAACGTGGCCGTGGTGATCTCGGTTTTTGTGATCATGATTGGTTCCCTTTTTTAAGCGAAAGCCGGTTATCGACGCGGGAAATCAGCTGTCCTCCCTCCCGCGCCCGTAGCAACAGCGCACCGTTTCTACACCCTTTTCTACGTGGCGGCGAGCGCGGGCGTTACGCTTCGCGGCGGATATTTTCCATGACAAAAACGTGATAACGAGGCCTGACGGAAGATGTAACGGTAGGCCGGTGGCGGCCGAAGCGAAGTGATGGGATCGTTTTGCGCGGCGATGGACGAGAAAAGGAGTGGGCCCTGCTGATGCGTGCCGGCAATGCCGGCGACGCCGATTCCTACCGGCGCCTGCTGCTGCAATTGACGCCGGTCCTTCGCGCGGCGGCCCGCCGGGGCCTTGCCGGTGCCGGAATGGCTGATACCGACGCCGAGGACGTTGTGCAGGAGACGCTGCTCGCCATTCATCTCAAGCGGCAGACCTGGGACGAAGATGGCCCTTTTGGCCCCTGGCTTCGGGCCATCGCCCGCCACAAAATGATCGATATCCTGCGCCGGCGCGGCCGCCGGATTGACCTACCTCTCGACGGCTTCGCCGAAGTCTTGGCCGGCGGCGAGAGCGAACCAAGCATGCTCGTCGCCGATGTCGATCGCCATCTTCCGGGCCTGCCCGCGGGACAACGCAATGTCGTGCGGGCAATCGCGGTCGAAGGCGCCTCGATCGACGAGGCGGCGGCGCGTCTATCCATGACCAATGGAGCCGTCCGGGTGGCTCTCCATCGCGGGCTCAGGGCGCTCGCCGCAAAATTCAATGGGGAGGGGACGTGAAAACCGCCGATCTCATCCGCGCCCTTGCCGCCGACTGCGAGGTCCGCCCCATGCCGCCAGGCCGGGCCTTGGCGCTTGCCCTGATTCCGGGCGTCGCGATTACGCTGGGCCTCCATTTCGCGCTCCTCGGGCTCCGGCCCAATCTTCTGACCTTGCTCGGCGAGCCGAGGCTTCTGTTCAAGCTCTGCCTCACCTTCTTGCTGGCTGCGCTTTCCGGCGCGCTCGTCTCGCGCATTGCGCGGCCCGGCGCCGGTGTGCGCCGCATGGTCCTCATTCTGGCGATCGTGCCAACCGTGCTGGTCGCCGCCAATTTGGCGGAGCTCGTTGCTGTCCCGGCGGCCGAATGGGGCCAAAGACTCATCGGCTCCAATGCCAAGTTCTGCCTGGAGAGCATCCCATTTCTTGCCGCGGCTCCGCTCGTTGCCGCCTTGCTGGCCCTGCGTCAAGGCGCGCCGGAGCATCCCGCCCTTGCCGGAGCGGCGGCCGGACTGTTCGCCGGGGCGATCGGCGCGGCATGCTATGCCACGCATTGCCCGGACGATTCGCCGCTATTTGTCGCGGCGTGGTACACGTTGGCGATCGGCATCGTCGCCGCCATTGGCGCCCTGGCCGGAGCGCGGCTATTGCGCTGGTGAGCAGGATCGCCCGGCCGCTAAGGCCGTGCGCTCGATGGCGCTCGGGTGCGGGTTTTGCCGCAAATCTTTGCGCAAGATCTTGCCGACGTTCGACTTCGGCAATTCATCGCGGAACTCAACAAATTTCGGCACTTTGTAGCCGGCGAGCTCGCCTTTGCAGAAACCGCGCACCGTCGCGGCATCGAGGGCCGGATCGCCGCGCACGACAAACGCCTTGACCGCTTCCCCGCTGGCTTCGTCGGGCACACCGATCACGGCGCATTCCTTCACCCCCGGAAGTCCGGCGAGCACCGCTTCGACCTCATTGGGATAGACATTGAAGCCGGAGACAAGGATGATGTCCTTGCGCCGGTCCACAATGGTGAAAAAGCCCTCGGCATCCATTTTCCCGATGTCGCCGGTGTAGAGCCAGCCATCACGCAAGGCATTTGCGGTTTCGCCAGGTTGCCGCCAGTAACCGGACATGACCTGCGGCCCGCGCGCGATAATTTCGCCGGGCTCGCCGATCGCGACCTCGTTTCCGCAATCGTCGACGCATTTCAACTCGGTCGAGGGAAGCGGCACGCCAATCGATCCAGGCTTCTCGCGTCCCGCGGGATGAAGGGTGAGGACAGGCGAGGACTCGGTGAGGCCGTAGCCTTCGGTCACCTCGGTTCCCGTAATCTTCCGCCAGCGCAGGGCCACCGCCTCCTGCAAAGCCATCCCGCCGGCAATCGATACACGCAGGCTCTTCGGCGGGTTTTCGCAAAACCATGGTTCGTTCAACAGACCATTGAACAAGGTGTTGACTCCGGTGATGAAGGTTATGGGCTCCTTCTCGAAGGCCTTGCGGAGATTGCTCAGCGGCCTTGGGGTGCAAATCAAGATATTGTGCGCGCCACGTACGAAAAAACAGAGCAAGTTCGTGGTGAAAGCGAAGATATGATAAAGCGGGAGCGCGGTCAGAACGTGATCGCTTTCCCGTATCTCGTCGCCCCTAAAGCCGATGATTTGCGCCACGTTCATGATCAGATTGCGGTGGGTCAGCATGGCGCCCTTGCTCACGCCAGTCGTGCCGCCCGTATATTGCAGGCATGCGACGGCAGAGGGTTCCAACTGGCTCGTGTAACTCTTGACATTGGCCCCCGCGCGAATGCAGGCCGCGCCCAACGCAAGCGCTTTTGGAAAAGCGGCATGGCGGAAACGTGGAGCGGGCACCTGTCTCTTGACGTATTTCTGCACAAATCCGATGAGCCGGCACGACGCAATTGGAAAAAAGCTCGCCGCCTCGGTCAGAATGATATGCGGGATGGGAGCTTGCTTGAGGGCCTCGGCGAGCTTATCCGCGAACATGTCGATCGCAACGATCGCGGACGGTTCCGCGTCGGTGAAAACATGCGCCATTTCATGCGCCGTATAGAGCGGATTGACATTGACGAGCAGGCATCCGGCTTTGAAAATGCCGAACGCGGCGACCGGATAGGCGAGCCCGTTTGGAATTTGGATCGCGACTCTGGCTCCCGGCTCGAGGCGCAGCGTTTCGCGCAGAAAGGCGGCGAAAGCGTCCGAATAGCGATCGACTTCCGCAAATGTCAGGCTTGCCGCCATGCCGTTCGGCATGACGGTGGTAAACGCCCGTGCCGCCGGCCTGCGCGCCGCCAAGCCCGGGGCTATCTCGCCAAGCAAATTATAAGGCAGCGTCTCGATCCGCGCCGGCACACCGGCCGGGTAGGCGGCGAGCCACGGGAAGGTTACGTTATCCGTCTCGCTGGCGATCGGCACTTCGTCATCCATCAGCGTTTCCCAACTTTGTTTGGCGCCGTTATATATTGAAGTTTGAACTTCCGCGAGAGGCTTGCCCGGCGCGGCTTAGTGATATAGAGGCAAATGCCCGCGGCGGCGGGAAGATTTCCCCAAATTAGCTTGCAAATGGAGCGATCTGCGTTGGCTGAAATAAAAAAAATCAAATGGGTCCATGTTTCGACCCTCGTCGCGGTCGCCATTCTGGTCGGCACCGAAATGGTCGGCGCGTCCTGGGCGGCGGGATGGGCGCTCGGCGGCCTCCTGCAGCTCGATCCCCTCGTCAGCCGCGTCATCGAGGCAGGATTTGGTCTCGTCGGGTTCGTGCTCCTCTATTATTTCATGCGTACCGCGATTCATCACGAACCGATCCGCTAGAAATCGCCCTCCGCTCTGCCCCTCCGCATCGCCCAAATGACGTTTGCGCCGCTTCGCGCGGGCCGCGCATCCGGCCGTGAGCTCCGGAAGAAAGTCAAATGACAAATGCCTTTGACCGGAGATCGGTGCTGAAGGCCGCCGCGGCGCTCGGAATTTTCGGATCCAGCGCTCGGAAAGGCATCGCCGCCGGCGCGATGAAGCTCGGCCCGGCGGTGCCATTTTCCTTCGATATTCTCAAGGCCATGGCGCGGCGCATGGCGGGCGAGCCTTATGCCCTCCCGGCGCGGCCGTCGCCCGCTATCGTCGCCAAGATCAATTACGAAGCCTGGGGCAAGATCAAGTTCGACATGGACTATGCCCTTTTCGCCGATGGGCCGGGCCGGTTTCCGGTGAGCTTTTTTCATCTGGGAATGTTCTTTCCAAACGCTGTCGAAATGTATGTCGTCGGCGCAGGCAGCGCGCGGGAAATCATCTACGACCAGAGTTACTTCGAAACGCCCGAAGAATCAATTGCCAAGAGGTTGCCGCAAGGGGCGGGCTTCGCGGGTTTGCGCGTCCAGGAGGCGCGCGACGGAGCGCTCGACTGGCGCAGAAACGATTGGGTCGCTTTTCTCGGCTCGGATTATTTTCGTGCGATCGGCGAATTGCGGCAATACGGACTTTCGGCGCGCGCGGTCGCGCTTGATGTGGCCGTCGCGGGCAAACCGGAAGAATTTCCCGATTTCACGAAATTCTATATCGACCGGGCCGAAACCGGCGACTCGTTGACGATTTACGCCCAGCTCGAAGGTCCCTCGATCGTGGGCGCGTGCCGCTTTGTGCTGACTCGCACCAAAAGCGTCACGATGGACATCGATCAGGAGCTTTTTTTGCGTGGCGATATCGCCCGCTTCAGCCTTGCGCCCTTGACCTCGATGTACTGGTTTTCCGAGACGAAAAAAGTGACAGGCATCGACTGGCGCCCCGAAGTTCATGATTCCGACGGTCTTGCGCTGTGGATGGGTTCTGGAGAAAGAGCGTGGCGCCCGCTCAACAACCCGCCACGCATCGTTACGTCCTCCTTCGCGGATGAAAACCCACGCGGTTTTGGCTTATTGCAGCGCGATCGTAACTTCGATCATTATCAGGACGGCGTCTTCTACGACCGGCGCCCCAGCCTTTGGGTCGAGCCCAAGGGCGCGTGGGGCAAGGGCGCCGTGGAGCTAGTCGAAATCCCGACCGACGATGAAATCCACGACAATATAGTCGCGATGTGGGTGCCCGCGAAAGCCGCGGCAGCAGGGTCCGAGGTCACGCTTTCCTACCGCCTCTACTGGGCCGCCGACGAGCCGTTTCCAACCGGCCTCGCGCGTTGCGTCGCGACTCGCCTGGGCAATGGCGGCCAGCCCGGTCAGCCGCGGCCCAAGGGGGTACGAAAATTCATGGTCGAATTCAAAGGACCGCCGCTGGAGGCCCTGCCGTTCGGCGTCAAGCCGGAGCCGGTGCTCTGGGCCTCGCGCGGAACCTTTTCCTATATCTTTACGGAAGCCGTGCCTGACGATGTGCCGGGCCATTGGCGTGCTCAATTCGATCTTACGGTGGCCGGCCCGGACCCGGTTGAGTTGCGTCTATTTTTGCGCGCGGGCGAAAAAACGTTGAGCGAGACGTGGCTCTATCAGTATCACCCGTAAGCGGCACGGACGCCGAGTTGGAGGCGCAACCGTAACACCCCCCACTCTGATCTCGATACAGCTGATTCTCGACAAACATTCCGCCGGCAACTCCAACGCCGCCACGGCACGGCCCGAAAACCGATTCCCTTTCCTCTCTATCCCGCTTCTTCATCCGGAAGCACGGCTCCTGGTCTGGCTCAATCTGTATCGGGGCAGCTTCCAAACAAGAGGCCGCTTAATATGATTCGAATTTCGGCAACGATATGCTAGACTATGTTCCGGCGTGCCAAAGTCTTTCGTTTCAAGGCGGCTTGCGGGAGCGGGTGGGGGATAGTTCAACGGTAGAACAGCGGACTCTGACTCCGTTAATCCCGGTTCGAATCCAGGTCCCCCAGCCAATAAAAGTAACTTTGTACCCCCTTCACGCCCTCTGGCCATAGAGTGGACGCGGAGTGGGATGGATTACCCTTCCTGCTGCGCCGTGACCGGCGACCCTTGGGAAATTTCCCGGCACGGCGGTCACAGCAGGAAAATTTCGCGAGGAAGGTTCGCCGCGATGGGCGATCGGCAAAATGCCGGAAAAATGAAATGAAAATATCCGCACGCAATTTCCTCGAAGGCAAGATCAAGGAAGTGCGCAAGGGTGCGACCACGGCGCATGTCGAAATCGAACTCAAAGGCGGCGAAACCGTAATCTCTTCGATAACGAACGAAGCAGTCGAAGAGCTTGGTCTCAAAAAAGGTACAAAAGCCTACGCGGTCATCAAAGCCTCCGATGTGATGATCGCTATCGAATAAGGGGCGCCAGGCAAGGTTCGTGCGGACCTCTTTGCCGTTTGGCATCCCGTTCAGGGCTTTGGCGGGGTATGCCCGATCCGCAGCGATTCCTCCGCGCTGTTCTTGAGAACGCCTTGAATCTTGCCGGTCAAGGCGGCAAGTATCCAGGGAAGCTGCACTTCCACGCGCACGGAATCGTTCATGACATAAACTTGCGCCGTCACGGCCTGTCCAAAGGCCACGACCCGCAAATTCGCTGTGTCGCCGTTCCAATTGGCCTCGCTGTAGGCGAGTTTATCGAGGTAATCCCGGCGCAACAGCTCAATTCCCCCGGCAATCCGCCGTTTCGCCTCTTCGGACCCGAGACGGTGCGGCAGGGTAATGACGATTGAATTCGACATGACGATCCTCCAGGGTTCGTCATGTAGACATTAGTGGCACTGGTTGCCAGCGCGCGCGGCCATGGCACGGGGCTTGCCGGCGCTCCGTCGAAGCAAAATCTTTGCTTGGAATTAACCCCTTGCGTCCGGCGCAGACTTCATCTGGGGCACCCCGGTGAGCCGGGCGGGCTGCAATTGTGCTGCTTCTGTTGCGGCGGTGGCGGCGGCCGGTAGGTCTGCTGCGGGAGCGGCCGGTAAGTCTGCTGCGGGAGCGGCCGGTAAGTCTGCTGCGGCGGCGGCCGGTAGGTCTGCTGCGGCGGCGGCCGGTAAGTCTGCTGCGGCGGCGGCCGGTAAGTCTGCTGCGGCGGCGGCCGGTAGGTCTGCTGCGGCGGCGGCCGGTGGGTTTCCTGCGGCGGCGGCCGGTGGGTTTCCTGCGGCGGCGGCCGGTGGGTCTCCTGCGGCGGCGGCCGGTGGGTCTCCTGCGGCGGCGGCCGGTAGGTCTCCTGCGATGGCGGCCGGTGGGTCTGCGGCGGCGGCCGGTGGGTCTCCGGCGGCGGCCGGTGGGTCTCCGGCGGCGGAAGGTGGGTCTGCGGCGGCGGCCG
>JBOHJU010000016.1:0-20366 GCA_050728755.1 Methylocella sp. | reverse complement strand
GATCTCCCCCAACGCGTCCCATAAAGTCCGAATCATCGCGAACCACCTCCAAATGGCGATTCGCCAATAGAATCCATCCCCTCGGGAATGTCAGCAACCCTCCCTGCGGTTTATTGAATCACCCTGCGCTGGGAGAGGGTTGCAGCCCTCGCGGCAGCGGCGAGGGTCGGATCGAGAAACCGCTGGCCGCCATCTTTTGGAGATGCCGGGCCGAGCGAGAGTTGGATCGCCCTCGTCTTTTCCTTGCGGCCTGAACGGATACCCGGCCCGGATGACAAGCGCGGAAAAGATGAAGCAGGATACCATTGGCGCCGATATCTCGTTGGCGTCGAGAGCGCTGGATTCCGCCCAAGGACATGCTGCAGCGCCGCCCCGATCTGCCGGACGAGATGGACGGCGGGCTCGATAATCCGCTCGGCGCCCGTGCGCTCTACCTGTTCCAGGGCAACAAGGACACGCTGTTTCGCATCCACGGCACCAACGAGCCGGATTCGATCGGCAAGGCGGTGTCCTCCGGCTGTATAAGGATGATGAACGCCGATGCCATCGATCTCTATGAGCGGGTCAAGATCGGCACTCGCGTCGTGGTTTTGTGAGCCGCGGTGAATAGTTTAAGGCCAGCACTGGGCTAGTCGCTTGGCATTACGCGACTGGGTTCCAAACGGGCTCCACTGCTCGAGGCCTCCCTCTGTTCAATATTTCATAACGTGCTGCAAAACACATTGGATTTCGTCCCCTGAATAGGGTATGCGATGGCGTGGCTGTTGGATATACTTCGCCGATCAGTTCTCATCGATAGAGCTGGTAGCAATGAGAAGTTCAAAGCCGGGCAGGCACCGCGAACATGAGTGCCTCTGCCAAAAAAAACCTAAGGGGAGAAAACACATGAAATTTAATACGCTTGAAAACGCTGTCGCGCTCTTCACTTTAGCCAGTCTCGTCTCGTACGCCGAGGCGGCGGAAAAAGGCATGAGTGTGCCGCCCGATTCCAAAATCTATACACGGCCTGCAATTCCCGAGGATTTCAGGCCTCCTGCCGCCGCCGGAGCGCTGGCGCCGTTCGTCGCCAACATGTTGGTGGTCGACGCGGTGGTGAACAACACGGATCCGGCGTTGAAGAACGAGAACAGTGTCGGGTCCGGAGCCGAAATTAGCATCGGCGTCGCCCAGAGGCAGCATGAGGACGATGAGCATGTGGGCGATGCCGAGCATGACGGCAGGCGCGGCCCCACTATAGTCTTGACCAATTTTGTGGATCCATGGGGCACGTCCTCTCCGCTGTGGCGCTCGCCAGATAGAGGCCTGACGTGGACGAAAGAGTTTACGAAAAATCCGCCGCCCGGAGCCCTTGGCGTGATAGGCTGTCCCTGCGACCAAACTGTCGATTTCACCAACGGCCAGGGCCTCGCGGGAGCGTTCCTCGCCCATTTACCTGATAACATCTTCAGCGCCCTCAGCAACAATTTGACGGTTACACCCGGCGCGTTCAATTATTTCCAAAGCCCGCCTGGCATTGCCGTGCCGGCAAACCATCTTGATGGCCTAAATAATGAAGATCAGCCATGGCTGCTGGTCGGCCGGAAGCCAGGCGCAAAATCAGAGAATAGGCTGCTGGTCGGTCAGAAGCCGGGCCCAAAATCAGAGAATGTCTACGTGGCTTACGACGATTTCAACACCTCTCCCAGCCCGAACACGCGGGTGGCCGTGGCAGCAGGGAGCAGCCCGCTCAATTTCACCGTTGACAACATCTCTGGAACTTCCACCAAAAACTGCCCTGGTCATGGCCTTTGCATCAATCCCGGCCATAGGCTGGCGATTGATTCACGTTCCGGTGCAGTCTACAGCTTGTTTCAGGTGTTGGTAGGCCGCGGAGCCGGAATATCTCAAAATATCAATTACATGATCAACACCTCAACCGATGGCGGCAAGACATGGAAGACTCCTTTCCTCGTTGCAAATGCCGATAGTGACCAAGGCTCCGAGGGGACGACGGGTGCGCCAACGTTCTGTGGGGTTAATCAGTTGCTTGGAGGCGTCGATCATGCCACGGTAGATCCCGCAACAGGCGATGTGGTGGTCGTATTTGGCAATCGCGATGCGGTCGGCTTCAATCGGTTGTCTTTGATCCGGCTGACGCCAAACGGCACGGGCGGTTTTTTTGCTGGGTTACTACACGACATCACGGGGCCCGTTCAGGCAGCCCTTCCATCCGTGGCAATCACTCAAAACCGCACCATCGGTGTCTTCTATTACACTTGCGATGGCACCTCGAGTAGCGGCTTTCCGATTATCACCGCTCATTTCAGTACGAGCACCGACCTAGGAAATACATTCTTCGACAACACGCTTGAAAGTTTCCTCTCGCCGATAAAACCACCTCAGCCGCCAAGAACGCGCATTCTTGGCGACTACGAGCAGGTGAAAGCCGTGGGCAATACATTCTATGGCGGTTTTGCCGGAAACCGCTTGGGGTTTTATCCGCTTTCGCCGTTCTCCATCATTGATCCGATCTTCTTTAAGGTACGGACGAAAGGATAGCGATTTCCCAGACTAACCTTCGCTAGCATCTGCGGGAGCGTGCAACCGCTCCCCTACAGCGCCAATTCGATGCAGCTATAAGGCGGCATTGCTCCAGACCCGGGGGCGCTGGTGTAGCCGATGAGGGTTATTCGAGTTCCGGGCCGGAGCGTTCCGGCGGCGCTGAATACCTCGACAAGAACAGGCACCGATATCGGCGAGGCCGCGCCATCGCTTATGATCGTTACATATAATCCACCTCCCGGCCCCTTGCCGCGCGATTGATACGCGCCAGTCGTACTTTGGTAGCGCGCCGAGGGACGCGGGCAGGAGCCTGGTGAGCCCACGCCTGCGGCATAAGAGTATCCAGATGAGAGCGCGATCAACCCAGCTGATACGGCAAGGGGGCGGAGCATTAGCCGCCTTAATGCAAGGCTTACCGGAGGACAGAAAGGAAGTTTTTTCACTGGCGATCTACCTCGGCAACACACTCGATCCCATCAAAAAAGCATCGACGGCGTGCGCGGCTTGGCGGCCCTCGCGGATCGCCCAGACGATCAGGGATTGGCCGCGCCGCATGTCGCCGCAGGCAAAAACCTTGGGAATCGAGGTCTTGTAGCTCACCTGATCGGCCGCAACATTGCCGCGCGAATCGAACGCGACGCCGAGAGTTTCCAAAAGCCCCTCATGCTCGGGAGAAACGAAGCCCATGGCGAGCAGCACGAGATCGGCCCTGAGCTCGAAGGCGCTATTAGGAATTTCCTTGAAATTCCCATCGAGCCGCGCGCAGACGAGTTTCTTCACGGCGCCATCCTCGCCGCGCAATTCCTTGGTGATAACCGAGAAATCCCTTTCCGCGCCCTCTTCCTGGGAAGACGACGTGCGCATCTTCAAGGGCCAGTCCGGCCAGGTCAGCAGCTTGTTTTCCTTATCCGGCGGGCGCGGCATGATTTCGAGCTGGGTCACGGAAAGCGCGCCTTGGCGGATCACGGTTCCGATGCAATCCGATCCCGTATCGCCGCCGCCGATCACGACGACGTGCAAGGCCGAGGCAAGAATCGGCGTGTTGCTGTGGATCGGCTCCTTGGCGATGCGCCGGTTTTGCTGCGGCAAAAATTCCATTGCGAAATGCACGCCGGAGAGATCGCGGCCGGGAATTTCGAGATCGCGCGGCTTTTCGGCGCCGCCGGAAAGAACGATCGCGTCGAAGCGTTCGAGCAATTCGGCCGCGTCGAGATCGGTCCCGACATTCACGCCATTGTGGAAATGCACGCCTTCCGCCTGCATTTGGACAATCCGCCGGTCGATCAGATGCTTTTCCATCTTGAAATCGGGAATGCCATAGCGCAGCAAGCCGCCGGGCTTGGGGTTTTTCTCGTAAAGATGGACGTCGTGCCCGGCCCTAGCTAGCTGCTGGGCGCAAGCAAGCCCCGCCGGTCCCGAGCCTACCACCGCGGCCTTCTTGCCGGTCTTGGCCTCGGCCGATTCGGGTTTAATCCAGCCGTTCGTCCAGGCGCGGTCGGCGATCGCGCATTCGATGGTTTTGATGGTGACCGGACTGTCGTCGATGTTCAGCGTGCAAGAGGCTTCGCAAGGCGCCGGACACAGACGGCCAGTGAATTCCGGAAAATTGTTGGTCGAATGAAGATTGCGCGAGGCCGCCTCCCAATCGGAGCGGTAGACGAGATCGTTCCAATCGGGAATCTGATTGTGGACCGGACAGCCGGTGTGGCAAAACGGAATGCCGCAATCCATGCAGCGCGCTGCCTGATCCCTGGTCGCTTCCTCGGAAAGCGGGATCATGAATTCCTTGTAGTTGCGAATCCGGTCGGACGCCGGCACGTAGCGCCGGTCGCGCCGGTCGATTTCAAGGAATCCCGTTACCTTGCCCATGCGAAGCCATTTTCCCCAAGAAATCTTAGAACTCTTCCCCTCGATGCGCTGCTACCGCCTAACGCGGCAACGGCAAAGTCCAACCCTAACCGACCTTAGCTGGAGGCATCTCATCACGGACTCGACGACAACGCGCATTCAGACTGGTGGCGTCGTGAAGAACCATGGATGTCCGTCGAGATCGCGCACGGTATAGGTGCGCCCATAGGGCTCATCATACGGCGCCTTAACGATCTCCGCGCCAGCGCCGCGCGCACGCTCGTAATGCGCGTTCACATCGGCGAGGTATATGAAGATGCCCATTGTCGCGACCTCGGTCTCGCACGGGCTCTGCATCCGCCAGTCCTTGCTGCCCTGTCCCATCATGATCCGGTGGCCGTCGAGCGTCATTTGCGCATGCATCCCGCTCGGCTTCGGGTGTCGCAACTCTTCGGTGAATCCGAAGGCGCGCGCAAGCCAGTCGAGCGCGGCAGGTACATCACGGTAGAAAATGTAAGGGATGACCTCGGTTTTGATCGCTGGTCTCGCTTCGTCCATCGCATTCCTCCCAAATCTGACGCGCTCGAACAATGTTTGATGGCGGAACAATGCTTTCAACCCGGCACACACAGCGCTACCGGCAGGCCGATCCAATCCCACCGGCACCCGGAGCGCCCATGAAGCCTGCTTAAGTCACTCCGCCGCGGCGAGGCTCGGCTGTCCCCCGTTGGCGATCAGCTCCTCGATCGCGCGGCGGTACTCGACCGGCATGACCTTGCGGAATTTGGGCTTGTACTCGTCCCAGTGTTCGAGAATGTGGCGGGCGCGTTGGGAACCCGTATAACGGGCATGGTTCGAGATGAGCTGATGCAGCCGCTCGGCGTCGAAACGGGTCATGTCGCCCATGACATCGACGCGGCCATGGAAATCGAGATCGCCGCCGAGGTGATAATTCCTTTGCATCAGTTCTTCTTCTTCCACGACGGGCTCTAGACCGACCATGTCAAGATTGCAGCGTTGCGCGAATTTGCCGTCCTCGTCGAGAACATAGGCGATGCCCCCCGACATGCCGGCCGCGAAATTACGCCCCGTCTCGCCGATGACGACAACAATGCCGCCGGTCATATATTCGCAGCCGTGATCGCCGGCGCCTTCGACGACCGCGATCGCGCCGGAGTTGCGGACCGCGAATCGTTCGCCGGCAACGCCGCGGAAATAACATTCGCCGGTGATCGCGCCATAGAGCGCGGTATTGCCGATGATGATCGCTTTCTCCGCGGTAATCCGGGCCGAGGCCGGAGGATAAACGATGATGCGTCCGCCCGAGAGCCCCTTGCCGACGTAATCGTTGGCCTGGCCCTCGAGTTCTAGGGTGACCCCGGCGGCAAGCCACGCGCCGAAACTTTGCCCGGCGGTCCCCTTGGCTCTGATGCGGATCGTGCCGTCCGGAAGCCCAGCATGGCCATAACGGCGCGCGATGACCCCCGACAACATGGCGCCGGTGGCGCGGTCGGTGTTGTTGATCGCAGTTTCGATGGTTAGCCGGGCACCGGTTTCAATCGAGGCCTTGGCCGCCGCGATGAACTGGCGATCCAGCACTTTTTCGAGCCCGTGATCTTGCCGGGCCGAATGAAAGATCGCATCACCTTGCGCCGCTGGCTTGTAGAAGAGCTTCGAGAAATCAAGCCCGCGCGCCTTCCAATGGGCGATCGCCCTTTGCTCGTCGAGCATCTGCATCTGTCCGATCATTTCGTCCATGGTGCGATAGCCCATCGTTGCCATCAACTCACGCACTTCCTGCGCAACTAAGAAAAAGAAATTGATCACATGCTCGGGCTGACCGGTGAACCGCTTGCGCAGAACAGGGTCTTGCGTCGCGATGCCGACCGGACACGTGTTTAAATGGCACTTGCGCATCATGATGCAGCCGGCGGCGATCAAGGGCGCGGTAGCGAAGCCAAATTCGTCGGCGCCGAGCAACGCGCCGATCACGACATCGCGGCCGGTGCGCAGGCCGCCGTCGATTTGCACCGCGATCCGCGAGCGCAGGCGGTTCAGGACCAAGGTTTGTTGCGTCTCGGCAAGGCCGATTTCCCAGGGAGTGCCGGCATGTTTGATCGAGGTTAGCGGCGAGGCTCCCGTGCCGCCCTCGAAGCCGGATATGGTGACATGGTCGGCGCGGCCCTTGGAGACGCCGGCAGCGACGGTTCCGACGCCGGCCTCGGAGACGAGCTTGACAGAGACACCGGCCTTCGGATTGACGTTCTTCAGATCGAAGACGAGCTGCGCCAGATCCTCGATCGAATAGATGTCGTGATGCGGCGGCGGCGAGATGAGTCCGACGCCTTGCGTCGAGTGACGCACCTTGGCGATGATGGCATCGACCTTGTGCCCCGGCAATTGGCCGCCTTCGCCAGGTTTTGCCCCTTGCGCCATCTTGATCTGCATCATGTCCGAGTTGACGAGATATTCGGTGGTGGCGCCGAACCGCCCGGAGGCCACCTGCTTGATCGCCGAGCGCATCGAATCGCCATTGGGGAGCGGTTTGTAGCGGTCGGACTCCTCGCCGCCTTCCCCAGTATTTGATTTGCCGCCAATCCGGTTCATCGCGATCGCGAGCGTCGTGTGGGCCTCGCGCGAGATCGAGCCATAAGACATGGCCCCGGTCGAGAAACGCCGCACGATCGATTGGGCGGATTCGACGTCCTCGACGGGCACCGGCAGGCGGCCGTCTTCCCGCGCCGTCTTGATGCGGAAGAGACTGCGGATCGTCAGCGGCCGCCCAGTTTCCTCGTTTAAGTGGGCTGCGTAAGTGCGATAGGTGGCCTCATCATTGGCGCGCGCGGCATGTTGCAATAAGGACACCGATTGTGGCGACCAGGAATGCGCTTCGCCGCGTATCCGGAAGGCGTAATCGCCGCCGACATCGAGCGCGTTGCGATAGAGCGGCGCATTGCCAAAAGCTTGCCCATGGCGGTGGACGGTTTCCTGCGCAATCTCGGCGAGCCCAACGCCGCCGATCCGCGTCGCGGTCCCGGTGAAATAGCGATCGACGAAATCTTCCGAAAGTCCGACCGCCTCGAAAATCTGCGCACCGCAATAGGACTGGTAGGTCGAAATGCCCATTTTCGACATGACCTTCAAGAGGCCCTTGTCGATCGACTTGATATAGCGCTTGCATGCCTCATGGCCATCAATTTCGTCCGGAAACTCGGTCGCCATGGCGGCGATTGTCTCGAAGGCAAGGTAGGGATTGACCGCTTCGGCTCCGTAGCCCGCCAGCAGCGCAAAATGGTGGACCTCCCGCGCGTCGCCGGTTTCAACGACGAGGCCGACCGAAGTGCGCAACCCCTTGCGGATCAGATGATGATGCACCGCCGCCGTCGCGAGAAGCGCCGGGATCGGAATGCGGTCGGCGCCGGCCATCCGGTCGGACAAGATGATGATGTTGAAGCCGCAGTTGACCGCGTGCTCGGCCCGTTCGCAGAGCCGGTCAAGGGCTTCGGGCATGCCTTCCGCGCCGCTTTCCGCAAGATAGGTGATATCGAGCGTCTTGGTGTCGAAAGCCTCCTCGAAATGCCCGATTGAGCGAATTTTCTCAAGGTCGCCGTTGGTCAGAATGGGTTGCCGGACCTCAAGGCGTTTCTTGGCTGCGTTGCCTGCAAGATCGAGGAGGTTGGGGCGCGGCCCGATGAAGGACACGAGGCTCATGACCAATTCCTCGCGGATCGGGTCGATCGGCGGGTTGGTCACCTGTGCGAAATCCTGCTTGAAGTAAGTGTAGAGCAGCTTCGCCTGCGTCGACAAGGCCGAAATCGGCGTGTCGGTGCCCATCGACCCGACCGCTTCCTGGCCGGTCACCGCCATCGGCAGCAGCAGAAGCGAAACATCCTCCTGGCTGTATCCGAACGCTTGCTGGCGATCCAAGAGCGACACATCGGTGCGCGGCGAACGCGGATGGACCGCGAGATCCATATCCTCGAGCACGATCTGGGTGCGCTTCAGCCATTCGGCATAAGGATGCAAGGCGGCGAGCGCGCTTTTAATTTCGTCGTCCGAGATGATGCGGCCCTGCGCCAAATCGACGAGCAGCATCTTGCCCGGTTGCAACCGCCATTTAGCAATGATCCGTTCTTCGGCGATCGGCAAGACGCCGGCCTCCGAGGCGAGCACGACGAGCCCGTCGCTGGTGACGATATAGCGCGCCGGACGCAGGCCATTGCGGTCGAGCATCGCACCGATCTGGCGGCCATCCGTAAAGGCGACGGCGGCCGGCCCGTCCCACGGCTCCATCATCGCGGCGTGATATTCGTAGAAAGCGCGGCGCGCCGGATCCATTAGCGGGTTGCCCGCCCAGGCCTCCGGAATCAGCATCATCATCGCATGACTAAGTGAATAGCCGCCTTGAATGAGGAATTCGAGCGCATTGTCGAAACAGGCCGTGTCCGATTGGCCTTCGTAGGAGATCGGCCAGAGCTTGCTGATGTCATTGCCGAAAAGCCCGGAGGCGACTGAGGCTTGCCGCGCTGCCATCCAATTGAGATTGCCGCGCAGGGTATTGATTTCGCCATTATGCGCGACGAGACGATAGGGATGCGCCAGCGACCAGGTTGGAAACGTGTTGGTCGAAAAGCGCTGATGGACAAGCGAAAGCGCCGATTCGAACAAAGGGTCGGCGAGGTCCATGAAATATGTGCCGAGCTTGGTTGCGAGCAATAGGCCTTTGTAGACGATGGTACGCGACGAAACCGACACCGGATAGAAGCCGGTGGTGCGCTTGTCGTTCAGATGGTAGACCGCGTTCGAAATCGTCTTGCGCAGAATAAAGAGCCGCCGCTCGAACTCGGTCTGGTTCTCGACATGAGGGCCGCGCTTTATAAAAATCTGGCGGCTTACAGGCTCGGCTAGCCTGACACTCTCGCCAAGACAAGAGGAATCGACTGGCGTGTCGCGCCAACCGAGAGCGATCTGTCCTTCCGCGGCGACCCTTTCTTCAACAATCTCTTCGACGATCCGGCGGCCCTCCATATCGCGCGGCAAGAACAGCGCGCCGATGGCATATTCGCCCGGCGCTGGCAGGGCGAAACCGAGTTTGGTTGCCTCTTTGGCAAAAAAGCGATGCGGAATTTGCACCAGCATGCCGCAGCCATCGCCCGCCTCGGGATCGGCGCCGACCGCGCCGCGATGATCGAGATTGCGCAGAATCTCGAGGCCCATGGCGATCATTTCGCGCGACTTGCGGTTGCGCATGTCCGCGACGAAACCGACCCCGCAGGCGGCATGCTCCTTGTCGGGCGAATAAAGACCTTGCGCGACCGGCAGGCCGGGGTCTCGCCGGAGCTGGCCGGGAACGATCGGATCCGTCATCTCTCACCCTCAAGTTAAGAGAGAACCGCCAAAATACTGTCGCCGGAGGAAGGCCTCGGCGTCCCATCGAAGCGCGCTTGGGGGCCTAGACCTTTTAGCAAGAACCAAGCCGAGCAAGAACCACTTCGCGCCGGCTTCGAGGCCCTGGTAGACGCCGGCGATAGCGCGCCGCTTCCGCCATGGATTGAAGCCAATACCGGATGAGGAGGCGCACGCCACCCTCGCCGCCCCAGCACAAAAAGTCAGCAACGCTGTCCTAAGAAGTTAAGATTGCAGATTTTTGGGGCTATAACAAGAGTTGAAAACGATCTTTGCGAACCGGCGCGCTTGCTCCCCTCCCCCGCGTCACTTGGCCTCGGCCGCCGCGGCGGCGTCCCCAGCCGAGACGGGGGATGTGGCTTGACAGCGTGGCCTGACCGTTTTCTCGGCGCCAACCGGTATTGCCCTTGGTCTCGCCGCATTATCTCGCCGCATTTATGTTGCTAGGTTTGCGGGAAATCCGTCATCGATGGCAAACGGGCCTATCATCGTTTTTCGCACTGGCCCGGCGATCAAACAACGTTGTCCAGAGTAAGCACGTTCAATGTGGCCCATGCGCGAGCCTCGATGGAAAGCATGGGCAGGCATTTCGGGCGCGATCCTCGCCTTCATTCCGGCCGCCTGCAGCGTGGGTCCGGACTATTTGCGCCCGTCCGCGCCGGAACCCGCGGCCTACAAAGAGCTGAAAGGCTGGAAACGCGCTGCTCCGGCCGACGGCATCGACCGCGGCCCCTGGTGGGTGGTGTTCCGCGATACGAAGCTCGACTCGTTCGAGCCGCAAGTCGAAATCTCCAACCAGACCGTTGCCGCCGACGAGGCGGCCTACCGGCAAACCCTCGCCGTCATCAAGGAGGCCCAGGCCGGCCTGTTTCCGGTGATCACTCTCAGCTATAATGAAACCCGCTCGCATTTCGGGGCAAAGGCAATCGGGAGCGCGCTCGGGACCGGGGTAACTAGAACGGTCTTCAATCTGGCCGCCAATGGTAGTTGGGATCTCGATCTGTGGGGCAAGATCCGCCGCACTGTGGAAAGCGACGTGGCGGGCGCCCAAGTCTCCGTCGCCGATCTCGCCAACGCCAAGCTTTCCGCCCAGGCCATGCTTGCCACCGCCTATTACAATCTGCGCGCGGCGGATGCGCTGCAGGCGCTGCTTAATGAAACGGTCGTGTATTACAAGAAGACGCTGGCGATTACCCAAAATCAATTCAACGCAGGCACGGTCTCGCAGGCCGACGTCGCAACCGCCCGGGTGCAGGTCCTGACCACCGAGTCACAGGCGATCAATGTCGGTGTCATGCGGGCGCAGTTCGAACATGCGATTGCGGCATTGATGGGCAAGCCGCCGGCGGATTTGACGATCGCGGCCACGCCGCTTGGGTTCAAACTTCCCGATCTCCCGGTGAGTGTGCCTTCGAGCCTGTTGGAAAGGCGTCCGGATATCGCCGCGGCCGAACGGATGATGCAGCAGGAAAACGCCTTGATTGGCGCTAATATTGCCCTTTACTACCCGGACGTCAGCCTTTCCGGCATGTTCGGTTTCACTGGTACCGGAGCACTCGCGGTTTCGCTTGCCAACGAAATTTGGAGTTACGGCGCGAAGGCCGCGCAAACCGTCTTCAATGCCGGACTGTACTCCGCGCAAGTCGAGGCGGCGGTAGCAACCTACGATCAAAGCGTGGCAACTTACCGGCAAACTGTCCTGACGGCCTTTCAGCAGGTAGAAGATCAGCTTGCCGCGATTCGCATCTTGGGGCGCCAGCAGAAGGTTGCCGACGCCGCGGTCAAGGCGGCGCAACAAGAGGTCGATATTCTTCTCAATCAATATCAGGCCGGCACGGTCGCCTTCACCGCCGTCGTCGTCGCCCAAGCAATGTTGCTTTCCGACCAGGTGTCCGCCCTAACGGTAAGACAGGATCGCTTTCTTGCTGCTGTCGCGCTGATCGAGGCGCTTGGCGGCGGTTGGAATAGCGGACTTCTGCCAAGCGGACTGGAGTTGGAAAGCAGGTACGATCCTTTCATTCCTCCGATTTAGGGAGAAGTGGGCTGCCAGGTCCTGCGAAGATTAAATCGTGAGCCGGCGATCTCGCGGGTTTGGTGATTTTCAGGCCTCGGCTTATTGATTTTGGAGCCATTGCGGTAGCGAGGCTATCAGCCGGGTCTCGGAGCCGGAACATTACGAAACATTCACGCGACGGAACAGCGGCGGTAAGTTGCTTTGGAAGAATGATCGGCCGTTTTTCCCATGAGCTAGACGCACGCAAGGGCAAGGCACTGGATGCTAAAATATGGATGACCGGACCCAGGGGACTGAGACAGAGGCTCCGGATAAAGCGCTCTTGCGCGAAGGCGACGCCTTTCGGGACGACCCGAGCAAGCTTCCCGATGTGAAGGCAAAGCCGCGGTCGCGGCTGCGGCCGCTCTTTCTTCTTGGCCTCGCTGTCCTGCTTGGGCTCGGCATTTACCGGATCACGGCGGCACTTCGGGCGCCAGAAACGCGCCGCGGTCAGGAAACCGCGCCGCAACCCGTCGGGGTGGCCACCATCGGCACCGGCGACATCAAGGTCGTCGTGACTGCCCTCGGCACGGTGACGCCCCTTGCGACCGTGACGGTGAAGACCCAGGTCAACGGACAACTTCTCGATGTGGGCTTCAAGGAAGGCCAATCGGTCAAGAAAGGCGACTTCCTGGCGCAGATCGACCCGCGCCCGTTTCAATTAGCCGAAGCTCAATACGAGGGTCAGCTCGTCCACGACCAGGGACTTCTCGATCAAGCGAAGATGGATCTGGCCCGCTATCAAACCCTCGCCAAGCAGAAATCGATCGCGCTCCAGCAGGCCGAGGACCAAGTGTTTATCGTCAAGCAATACGAGGGTTCGGTCAAGCTTGATCAAGCCCAGATCGATAATCAGAAGCTGAATCTCATTTACGCGCACATCGTTTCGCCCGTCGATGGCAGAGTTGGCTTGCGACTGGTCGATCCGGGGAACTATGTCCAGACAACCGACAGCGGCCTCGCGGTGATCGCCCAAATGCATCCCATCACTGTGATTTTCGTGGTGCCGGAGGATGATATCCCGGAAATCATGGCAGCGATGCGCGCGGGGAGGGCGCTCGAGGTCACGGCCTACGACCGCGCCAACGTCACCCCCCTTTCGGTTGGCAAGGTCGAGGCGCTCGACAGTCAGATCGACCCGACGACCGGCACCGTGAAGTTGCGCGCCAACTTTGATAATCTGGACGACAAGCTTTTTCCAAACCAGTTCGTTAACGCGCGGCTCTTGATCAAGACCCTGCGCGGCGTCGTAACCGTGCCGTCAAGCGCGGTCCAGCACGGAGCCCCCGGCACTTATGTCTACGTCGTCGGCAAGGATGATACGGTGTCGGCGCGCGCTGTCGTTCTTGGGCCTCTGGACGGAGAAATGTTCGCGGTTAACAAGGGCCTTTCGCCTGGCGATAGAGTTGTCGTCGACGGCGCCGATCGTTTGCGCGACGGAGCAAAGGTCTTGATTGCCGCCAGCGGAGAGGGGTCCAATGGTGGGCCGGCGCAGCCGGCGGATGCCGAGCGGCCCGATAAAAAAGGGCCAAGTAAGCACCACAGCGGCGGCCATTCCAGCCAGCCGCGCCAGCCATGAAGACGCACGAACCAGCCGTGAAGACGCAAGAAAATGACCGAAGATGAATGAGCACCTGGCGGCATCCCGCGCTGGGGCTCGGCGATGAACCCATCCCGCACGTTCATCCTGCGCCCGGTCGCGACCACGCTTTTTATGGCGGCAATCATCCTCGCCGGCGGCGTTGCGTACAAATTCCTGCCTCTCTCCGCCCTCCCGGAAGTGGATTATCCCACAATTGTGGTGCAAACGTTTCTCCCCGGCGCAAGTCCCGAGGTGATGACATCCTCGGTGACGGCGCCGCTCGAGCGGCAACTGGGGCAAATGCCCGGCCTTGACCAGATGACGTCGTCAAGCTCGGCCGGGGCTTCGGTCATCACCTTGCAATTCAGCCTGGATCTAAGTCTCGATGTCGCCGAGCAGGAAGTCCAGGCAGCGATCAATGCCGCCAACAATTTGCTGCCGAGCGGCCTGCCGACGCCGCCGATCTATGCCAAGGTGAACCCGGCCGACGCGCCGGTGATGACTCTTGCGGTCACCTCCAAGACCTTGCCGTTGACCAAAGTCGAGGACATCAGCGAGACGCGGCTCGCGCAAAAACTGTCGCAACAGCCGGGCGTCGGGCTGGTGAGCATTGGCGGCGGCCAAAGGCCGGCCGTGCGGATCAAATTCAATCCCGCTGCGCTCGCCGCCTATGGTCTCAATATCGACGATCTTCGCACAACGGTCGCCAACGCCAACGTTAATTCGCCGAAGGGGAGTTTCGACGGCCCGGCGCAAGCCTCGACGATCAACGCCAACGACCAAATCACCAACGCCGCCGGCTACGGCTCGCTCGTGATCGCCTACCGCAATGGCGGTCCGGTGCGCCTTTCGGACGTCGCCAGCGTCGGCTCCGGCCCTGAAAATACGAAGCTCGGCGCGTTGGACAATACGACGCCGGCCATCATCCTCAGCATCCGCCGCCAGCCGGGGGCGAACGTGATCGAGGTCGTCGATACGGTTAAACGCCTGCTGCCGGCGATCGTGGCGACACTTCCGGCCGCCATAAACGTCGACGTGGTGAGCGACCGCACGACAACCATTCGCGCTTCCGTGGCTGATGTCGAGTTCGAACTGGCGCTGGCGGTGGCGCTTGTCGTCGCCGTGATCTTTTTATTCCTGCGGAATCTTCCGGCGACCATCATCCCCAGCCTTTCGGTGCCCTTGTCTCTGGTCGGCACCTTCGGCGCAATGTACCTGTTGGGTTTCAGCCTCGACAATCTTTCGCTGATGGCGCTGACGATCTCGACCGGGTTCGTTGTCGACGACGCGATCGTGATGATCGAGAACATTGCCCGCTATGCCGAGGCCGGCGATCCGCCTTTGCAGGCCGCGCTCAAAGGTTCCGAGCAGATTGGCTTCACCATCATTTCGCTCACCGTATCCTTGATAGCGGTTCTCATTCCGCTTTTGTTCATGGGCGGGGTAGTCGGCCGCCTGTTCCACGAATTCGCGATCACGCTCGCGGTCACGATCGTGATTTCGGCGATCGTTTCGCTCACTCTCGTGCCCATGCTCTGCGCGCGGCTGATCCGGCATCGCCCCGAGGCGCGGCGCAACCGCTTCGATCTCATGGGAGAGAGGGCCTTCAACGGATTGGTCGCGCGCTACGGCCGGGCACTCGACGTCGTGCTTCGGCACCAGCCGCTCACCCTGTTTGTTGCAATCGCCACGCTCGCTGTCACAATCGCGCTCTATGTCATGGTTCCGAAGGGGTTTTTCCCGGTCCAAGATACCGGCATGATCCAGGCGATTTCGGAAGCGCCGCCAAGCGTTTCCTTTGAGGCGATGGCCGCCCTTCAGCGGCAACTCGCCGATGCGATCTTGCGCGATTCTGCGGTCGTCAACGTGAGTTCGTTCATCGGCGTCGACGGCGATAACACCACGCTGAACAGCGGCCGGTTTTTGATCGATCTCAAGCCCCGGGACGAACGGACGCTCACCGCGCCCGAGATCGTCCGCCGCCTACGGAACGAGGTTTCCGGGGTCGTTGGCGCCTCGCTCTACATGCAGCCCGTCCAAGATCTAACAATCGGATCGAGCGTCGGCCGCGCGCAATATCAGTTCATCTTGCAAGACCCGGATCCCGGCACGCTTAAGATCTGGTTGCCAAAGCTGATGCAGCGGCTCGGCCGACTGCCGGAGCTCAACGACGTCGCCAGCGATATGCAGAGCCAGGGCCTCGCGGTCGATCTCGTCATCGACCGGGCGACCGCGGCCCGCTTCGGGATTACGCCAGCCAGCGTCGACAATGCGCTCTACGATGCCTTCGGCCAGCGCATCATCTCGACCATCTACACCCAATCGAATCAGTACCGGGTCATCATGGTAGCCGAGCCTTCCTTCCAGCGCGCGCTGTCCAGCCTTTCCTCGTTTTACTTGCCATCATCGGCATCGGGCAGCAACGGACAAGTTCCGCTGTCCGCAATTGTCCACGTGAACCAGCGCCAAGGGCCGTTGTTGATTACGCATCTTGGGCAGTTTCCGGCTACCACCATTTCGTTCAATGTCGCACGCGGCGGCTCGCTCGGCGCCGCCGTGGAGGCAATCGAAAAGGCCGAGCAAGAGATCGGTCTGCCCGGCAGCTTCATCACGTCGTTTCAAGGCGCGACCGCGGCGTTTCGCGCCTCGGAGACCAATGAGCTGTTTTTGATTATCGCCGCAGTGCTCACGATGTATATCGTTCTTGGCGTGCTCTACGAGAGCTTCATCCATCCGGTAACGATCCTCTCGACACTGCCCTCGGCCGGGGTCGGCGCGCTGCTCGCTTTGATAGCATCGGGCCATGAGCTCGATGTCATCGCAATCATCGGCATCATCTTGCTGATCGGCATCGTCAAGAAGAATGCGATCCTGATGATCGATTTTGCCCTCGCCGCCGAACGCTCCGAGGGGCTGGCCCCGCGCGAGGCCATTTTTCAAGCCTGTCTCCTGCGCTTTCGTCCGATCCTGATGACGACCTTTGCCGCGATGCTGGGCGCGTTTCCGTTGATGCTCGGGACCGGCACCGGCTCGGAGCTGCGCAATCCGCTCGGCATCGCCATCGTCGGCGGCCTGATCGTGAGCCAGGTCCTGACGCTCTTCACGACGCCGGTGATTTACCTCTATTTCGATCGCCTGGCGATACGGCTGGCGGGAAGCCCGATGACTGCCGGCGAGGCTCAGGGATGAACTGTGCGCGCCCTGCGGCGCGCTTGCCTTGGCGTCCCGCAGCGTCTTTCGCCAATGTGTCGTCTGCGCGGCGGCGGCCGCTTTGGACGACAGTGGGTGCCTTCGAAGGCCTCGATCCGGTTGGCCGCTTTGATTACGCCGGGCCGGCCAGCCGACTTCGGTTTAACCATTCGCCAATGAGCCGATTAGCCTCCGCAAGGTCGTGATGGTCGAACGATCCGCGATCCCATCGACGCGGGCCGGCCGGAAATGGCGCTGGAAGGCGGTGATCGCGGATTCGGTCATAGTGTCATAAAGTCCGGTTAGATCGAGGCCGTAGCCGTAGCTTGCGAGCATTTCTTGCAGGGCCTCGACTTCCGGGCCTTTGCCGCCAGGTTTAAGGCGCGGGCCATCCTCGATGGCAGACGGCGTCACGTAATGGCCGATTCTGGCCTTGGCCAGTTGCCCCCAAGGGAAATGTTCGCCGGGATCGATCTTGCGGCCGAGCGATATGTCCGAATGCGCCAGCACCCGCTCTGGCCGGATGCGCCAGCGCGCGATAATATCTTGGCAGAGCGCGATGACGGTTTCGATCTGCGCCGATGGATAGGCCGGCAAGCCCCCCCGGTGGCCGGAATTGGCGATTTCGATCCCGATCGAAACATCGTTCATGTCGCTCTCGCCGGCCCACATGCCGTGGCCCGCGTGCCAGGCGCGGCGCGCCTCCGGCACAAGCTGGGAGAGGCGTCCGTCCTCCCACACAAGATAGTGCGCGGACACTTCCGTCGCCGGATCGCAAAGTTGGCGCACGGCGGCCTCTCCGGCCGGCAGGCCAGTGTAATGCAGGAGAATCGCGTCTGGCGTCCGGCCGCCTTTGCGCTCGCCATGATTGGGCGAGGGATCGAGCGTGGCGGGCAAAGAACTGTCGGGTTTCAATAGCGGTAATAAGCCACGCAGATTTGGTTGCCATAGGCGTCATAACCGAACCGCGCGCAGCGCGGCGGCGGCGGCGGTGCACCGTAATAGCCAGGAGGCGGCGGCGGTGGTGCCGTGTTTGCGCCGACAATCGCTCCGGTCGCCGCGCCAAGCGCACCGCCAGCCAGAGCCGCGCCGACTCCGCCGCCGGTGGCCGCGCCGATTGCCGCGCCGGTCGCGCCGCCAAGAGCCGCGCCACTTACGCCACGTTCTTCAGGCGTATAGCCGCAGCCCGCAAGCGCGACGGACGAGATGACCAGTATCGTCAAAGGGAAAATCTTCCGCATGCCTCTGCCTATTGTTCCTGCGCTAATCCCCAACCTGCTCAGACACCCCAGCCGGTGCGCCGGGTCAAGCCGGAAATCGACTTTTCCGAGCGGAATTTTTCCCCGTGCGGCATTTGTACCACGTGCGCGTTGCCAATTCGATAATTGACCAAATGACCGAGACCGCCTATGTGGGTCGGGCCAGTCGGCCGGATGGCCGCCGCTTTCGCAGCGGAGGAAAGTCCGGGCTCCACGGAGACACGGCGCCGGATAACTTCCGGCGGGGGCAACCCCAGGGATAGCGCCACAGAAAACAAACCGCCGCAAGGCAAGGGTGAAACGGTGCGGTAAGAGCGCACCGCGCGCGTGGCAACATGAGCGGCATGGCAAGCCCCGCCGGGAGCAAAACCGAATAGGGGCGACGCGAGGCGTTCCTCGAGTGAGGAAACCTTGGTTCCGTCTCCGGATCGTTGCCCGGGTTGGTTGCTCGAGGCGGCCGGCAACGGCCGCCCCAGAGGAATGGCCATCGCGCGCGCGAACCCGCGTGCCATACAAAACCCGGCTTACAGGCCGGCTGGCGCCGCACTTCAGACAGCGGGAGAATTCGAAATCAAAAAAGCCAGAGTTCTTCCGCGCAAACCGGCATCGCCTGCTGGAGACACGGCTGCGAGGAATACAGTTTCCGCCACCGCTCGACTCTCGACAATTAGCCTTCGACTTGACAACTACATGAACGGGACAGCCGTGGTTCAAGGCCGGGCATGACGCAATAGCCATGCGCGATAGGACTTGGTATGATATCTTTAACGCTTTTCAAGCCCGGGCGCACCGGCGCACGCCCATGTCCAAAGGCTTCGCTCCCATGCCTGAACCAAAGGGAATTTGGCGGTCGCTCGACTGGTACATGGGGATGACTTTCGTGGCAATTGGCAGCGTATGGATGCTTGTTTCAGGCCTCTACACGGTTTCGCTAGCGCCTGTGCAGGCGGAAGGGACAAGGGGATTTCTGGTCATCAGCATCGTTTCGACGTTTCTAGGCGCCTTCGTCTTCGCACTCGGATGGTCGAAGATAAACGCCGACCCAGCGGGAAATCGACGCTCACTCGTCCCGGTGACTGCGATGGCAAGTGGCATCGTATTGATGCTTCTTTCGGGCAAAGACACGATAAGGAATGTCTCAATCTGGGTAGAAAAGGGTTACTCTGGACCGGCGATTAGCGAAGGAATTCTAACCTTGCTAGGCTTCCTTGTCTTCATAGGCGGAAGGTTATTGTGGAAGCGAAACGCTGGCAATAACCCCTCCGGGCCTGAAACCATGTGATGTAGACGCACGATCTTGGCGGCGTCAAACGGCCTTGCATGCACTTCGCCGAGGCAGAGGGCGTCACCTACCCGATACGTCCAACACTTTAAAACTATATATCGCTCGGGTGCATTGGCGTGTCTTTTTTCACGGAATAAGCCCACGCCGGAGGCGAACGCCCAAATAAAAAACTTTGTGATTCGCCAAATGAGAAAAAGCGGTGGCGTTTGTGTTCGTTGTATGTTCCAAATTTTGGGACGCTTTGTCACGAGCGCGGGTGAGAATGTTTGCTAGGATCGGGGGAATTGAGCCTCGGTTCAATGTGAGATGGCTTTTGGAGGTTGCCATGATGAAAGTTAAGGTTGCAGAAGTCGGCGAAGGCCTTCATCCTAGCGAAGTCGTTGTAGCAGTGAAGACAATCGATAGGACTGAAAACCTCGTTGTAGATCGGCGATCTTTGAAAAATGGCGCAGTTGAAATAGGATATCCGATCCGGCAGCAAGGCGATTTGTATTTAGTCGAACTTCCAAGAGAAACCATGAGCGGTTCGCGGCGTGTTTGGGTTAATTCCGATCAAATGCTGGAAGAAGAAAGCTTAAGAGGTTGATTCTTACCGATAGGGAAATTCAGACTGCAATTAGCAGGCGTACCATCATTATTGATCCGGCGCCTGCCGAAAAAGCCTATAGCTCTACCAGCGTAGACTTGACTCTGGATCCAAATCTTAGAATATTTAAGCCAAAGACCGATGGGATCGACACGATAATCGATCCCTCCGTAGACAATTTCAACGCAGAAAAAATATTGAAAGAGCTGACGTACTTGGAAAACATTCCACTAGATGGATATATTTTAAAGCAAAATACATTGGTTTTGGCCTATTCAAAAGAATATATTGACTTAAGACCATGCCCAAAATTTGCAGCTCGCGTGGAAGGCAAAAGCTCTCTTTCTCGAATTGGCTTGTCTGTTCATATAACAGCCCCTACAATACACTCAGGTTTTGATGGTCGGATTAGACTCGAAATTGTAAATCATGGACATTTGCCGATAAAGCTTAAAAGTGGCATGCGGATTTGCCAGCTCATATTCGAGCAAACCCTGGGCACCCCGGATCGTGGATATGGGGGTCAATTCTCCGGGCAACGGCCAGCATAAAAGCCTTCATACGAGAAACTTAATTAACCCGGGACGTCGAATAGGCTTTCGCGCATGGGAAAGAAT
>JBOHJU010000015.1:0-20812 GCA_050728755.1 Methylocella sp. | reverse complement strand
CGCGGGAACCCGGATCGTCGGGCAACAACCTGTGTCTGCCTAAGGCAAGACCGCGGGTTTCGTCGAAATATTCGGCGATCGGCCCGGGGCCAGAGACGACCGTTCCGGACTCTTCGACGAGGACCGGCGTTTGCCCGGCCGGATCGAGGATGAGAAAATCCCGTCTGCGCTCGAAGGCATTTTCTTCGATGAGTTCCGGCTTGATGGCATATTCGGCCAAGAGCAGCCGGACGAAGCGCGAATGCGGGCATAGAGGATGATGATAAAGCGTGATCATTCGGCTTCATGTTCAGTAGCAATCGGAATCGGGACGGGCAACCGCGATCGTTAAAGGTTTATGGAGACCTGCGGGGCATCGTTCGGACGATGGGAAAGAAAATCCCAACTTAAGGTAAAAGCTTGGTAAACGCTGCGTTTTCGCGGCCGCGCTCAAGTTGTTCGGAGAACATTATGGGCAATCGTACCAAAATGTTTCGAGACCTATGCGCATGTGCTTGCGATGATTACGGTGATTGTGGTCCATGCTGCCCTTTGTTCATCCTGGTTTGGAGTTTTGGCGGCGCTTTAGCCGGCCGCAAAAGGCGCAAAGGCTTGGCCTCCGTTGGCGATGTTCAAGGCGCTCTTGCTTGCGGCTTGGCACGATCTTTCCGGCGTGGCGTTGGCCGGGGCGCTCGCCGACCGGACGTCCAGGATGTGGGTACGCAGTCCCAAATGGCTGAAAATTGATCGTGTCGAGCGTCGAAGCGGCTTCGCGAATCGCAAATCCTGTGGCACACTCTTAAATCTATGTGGACCTGATAAGGAGTTCTGCATGTCGCGTGAGACCCATTTGGCTGCGCTCGGGCAGCGTCACGATGCGCTCGACAAGGAAATTGCGAAGGAATTGTTGTATCCCGCCAAGGACGAGTTGAAGTTGGCCGAAATGAAACGGCGAAAGCTGCAACTCAAGGATGAAATCGCCAAATTGCAGTGCGAACGTCCTCTCCCAAGCATGCAGTGAGTTTCGCTGGCGCTATTGGAGAGTAGCGGTTCTTTGCGACCCGCGGCAGCCCGGATGGGCTCGAATATTAGCGCCACAAGGGGACGTGGACGCCAGCCCGATAACGGGGCAAAGGCGCATTGCCGCCGCGCCGTCGCGTCGCGGCAGGGGGGGCATTGCGCTTGGCGTCCGGCGCCGGCATCGGCTAGGATCGCCTTGTTTGGAGGCACCCGTAGCTCAGCTGGATAGAGCGCTGCCCTCCGAAGGCAGAGGCCAGGGGTTCGAATCCCTTCGGGTGCGCCATCTATTGCTTTGTCCAGCCCGGAGACATAGGTAACGGAACGTACCTAAGAGACGGGTGACAACCTCGGGCCGAAGGGGTTGCCTAAGGCCTGCGGCTGGCATCACCTCCTGCTTGCCAGACCAAACAAAAAGTGTAACCGATGTGTGAAACGGGTCAAATATGGGCCGAATTTAGGGTGCCCATTTAAGGCCCCGCCGCCGCTGTCTTCGCCTTTTCCATCATCGCGACGAAGCGGGTAAATAAGTAATGGCTGTCGCGCGGGCCGGGCGATGCCTCGGGATGGTGTTGCACCGAAAACGCCGGGCGATCGGTCATCTCGAGACCGCAATTCGAACCGTCGAACAGCGAACGATGAGTTTCCCGCGCATTGGCGGGCAGACTTCCCGCGTCGACCGCGAAACCATGGTTCATCGACACGATCTCGACCTTGCCGGTGGTAAAGTCCTGCACCGGGTGATTGGCGCCATGATGGCCCTGGTGCATTTTTATTGTTTTCGCGCCGATCGCAAGCGCAAGCATTTGATGGCCAAGGCAGATCCCGAAGGTTGGGACCGCCGTTTCGAGGAGAGCCGCGATGACCGGAACCGCATATTTCCCGGTCTCGGCCGGATCGCCCGGACCGTTTGAAAGAAAAACTCCGTCCGGCCGCATCGCGAGAATTGATTCTGCGGGCGTCTGCGCCGGCACGACGGTGACCGCGCAGCCGGCCTCGGTCAGAAGCCGCAGGATATTGCGTTTGATCCCATAATCGATGGCGACGACCTTGTACGTCCCCGCCCCTTCGGCCCGAGGACCCTGTCCCGCCACCCATGCCGCTTGCGTCCAGTCGTAGCGCTGCGCGGCGGTGACCTCCGGCACGAGGTCCATGCCTTCGAGGCCCGGCCATTGCTGCGCCATCGCCCGCAGGCGATCGATGTCGAAATCGCCGCCTGGCGAATGGGCGATAACCGCGTTCGGCATGCCGTTCTCGCGAATGAATGCGGTAAGCGCGCGGGTGTCGAGGCCATAGAGGCCGACGATGCCGCGGCGCTTTAGCCACGCATCGAAGTCGCCCTCGGCCCGGTGATTGGACGGCTTGGTGATCGGTGCGTGGAGGATGACACCCCGCACACCGGCGCTCGCCGCGAGATTGCTTGTCTCGATATCCTCGCCGTTAACGCCGGTATTGCCGATGTGGGGAAAGGTGAAGGTGACGATCTGGCCGGCATAAGAGGGATCGGTGAGGATCTCCTGATAGCCGGTCATCGCCGTGTTGAAACAGACCTCGCCCACGGCCGCGCCCGTGGCGCCGAGCCCAAACCCTTCGAGCACCATGCCATTTGCCAAAACGAGAAGCGCGGTCGCCCGGGGTTCGTCCCAGCAAGGGGAAGCTTGCTCTTGCTCCTGCACCATGGTCACTCTAAATCGCCCCATGCATTCCGATAAAATGGCCTATGCCTGCCGTCATATCCCGTGAAAGGGCGAGGAGCTAGCGATGCGCGAAATATTTTCTAGCGAGCTCAAAGCGGCGATGAAGGCCGGCGAAAAGCGCCGCGTCGGGACGATCCGCATGATCATGGCCGCGCTCAAGGACAAGGATATCGAGGCGCGAGGGCAGGGGAAAACAGTGTCCGATGAAGAGATATTTGGCCTCCTCCAGAAGATGACGAAGAGCCGGAAGGAATCGCAAGAGATCTACGAAAAAGCGGGCCGCGTCGACCTCGCCAAGCAAGAAAGCGAGGAAATCGCGATCATCCAGGGCTTTTTGCCGCAACAGATGAGCGAGGCGGAAGTAGCGCAGGCGATCGCCGCCGCCATCGCCGAAACTGGGGCCGCGTCGATCAAGGACATGGGAAAAGTGGTCGGCGTGCTCAGGGGAAAATACGCGGGCCGGATGGATTTTGCGAAAGTGAGCGCGCTCGTCAAAGGAAAGCTTGGCGGATAAGGCTTACGGCTTGTCCTTAAGAAAGATCGCGAGCTCGCCCGCGTCCATCCGAAATATATTTGCCTCGGCCGGAAAATTCTTGGAGCGCACATCCGAGATATAGGCTTTTGCCGCCTCCCGCATGAGCTGGCCTACTTCCTGGTAGCGCCGGTTGTGATGGAAGTTCGCGGGCGTGAAGCCGAGCACATCGGAAATAACCAGCACTTGCCCATCGGTCTTGCGCCCGGCGCCGATCCCGATGGTCGGCGCCATGACCGATTTTGTCACACGATCGGCGACCTCCTCCGGCACGAGTTCGAGAACGAGCATCGCCATTCCGGCTGCATCAAGGGCAACCGCATCGGCGAGCAGCCGCGCCGCGTCCGCCGCCGTTTGGCCCTTGAGGCGTTTGTCATCATGATGCTGCGGTAGGAGCCCCAGGTGACAACAGACCTCGATCGAGGCCCCCGCGAGGGCATCGAGGATGCCGGTTCGAGGCCCTTCGAATTTGACAATATCCGCGCCGGCCTCGATCAGGCGGCGGGAACTTTTCACCGCGATCC
This sequence comes from Methylocella sp., assembly GCA_050728755.1. Taxonomy (GTDB): domain Bacteria; phylum Pseudomonadota; class Alphaproteobacteria; order Rhizobiales; family Beijerinckiaceae; genus Methylocapsa. Next base: position 17,063 of record JBOHJU010000015.1, on the reverse strand, counting down.
CAGGCGTGTCATAGCTGCGATAGGGCAAATCGGCGATGATCGCGGTTTTGGGCGCGCCGCGGCGCACGGCGCCGACGTGGTGGCACATGTCGGCGAGAGTGACGTCCCTCTCGCTGGCGTAGCCCAGCATATTGGTGCCGACGCTGTCGCCGACGATAATGATATCAACCCCGGCGGCCTCCTCGGCCTTGGCGGTCGGCGCATCGTAGCCGGTCAACACCGCGATCGGCTGGCCGTTTCGCTTCATATCGCGAAAACGCGAGATTTTACCCATCGCCGTCAACTCTAATCATCGAGGTAGCCGCCTAGACGGTGACAATTCCAGAGGTAAGCATCAGGACTAGTTTTGCAAAGGCGGCAGCAAGCTTTCGCCGCACCGGGGCCGGAGTTGCTTGCGTTCGCGACACCGCCGGTTTCGCGAACCGCGCCATTGCCGGCGCCTGGATCATGAAACATGAGCATTACAGCCACTGCGCAAGCAACGCGGGCGTCATTGTTTGCGGGACAGGACAGCCGCCCACGGGACCCGATAGTGGCGCCTGCACGCGCCGCGCCGCGCCGGACTTTTGCCTTCGCGATCGGACAAACCGCCGAAGGCGGCGAGATCGGCTTGCTCGATCCGGCCGGCTATGGCGCGGTGACCATCGCTAACGCGATCAGCATCGTCAACGTCGGAGTCGGGGTCGCGGCCATCGGGGTTGCCTCCGGCAATGCCATCACCATCAATGCCCGCCCGAGTGACACCGTTCATTTGCGCGGCCTGACCATCGAGGGACTTGGCAGCGGGGCAATTGTGCGACTTAGCAGCGCGCCAAACGGTATCCATATAGCGATGACGGCCACAGCAAGGGTGCTGATGCTTCGGCAGGATTCCGATGCGGAATTTTTCTTGCCGCAATGCCGATGATAAAAAAAATAATAGCTACCTATCAGCGTCAGATACCAAAAACCGGCCTGACAATTAGGCCGCCTATCGGATCAACTCTTGGCTAGCCCAATTTGGTCCGCGATCCGCATCGGCCATCGGTCTGGTTGGGATCATCAATTTATCCAAAGGGAATACGTCACCGAAGGGGGCCTCGCTCAAATGCTGAAGAGGAGCAAGTTCAGTCAGCCTGCCACGGGCCGCCTAACCGGTCCTTCACATAGAGCTCTTCGATGATCACCTTCGCGGCAGCCGCGAGCGGGAGAGACAAGACGACTCCCATCACGCCGAACAGCGCTCCCGCGATCAGTTGGATACCTAGCCCGATCGCAGGCGGAATATGGGCGGCGCGGTTCTGCACCACCGGCGTGATTAGCTGCGATTCGAGGAATTGGATCATAATGTAGACGCCGAGCCCGTAGAGCGCCATCGTAGGACTTTGGGAAAGACCGGCGAGAATGATCACGACACCCGCTACGAATGGGCCTACGGTCGGAACGAAAGTCAGTAATCCTGCCTGCAGCGCGAGCAGAGCGGGATCAGGCATCCCGATCGCAAACAGCGCGGGAAGGCTGAACAGAAAAATGGCCATCATGCTGACACTCTGCCCCAGCATCCACCCCCGCACGGCATACGCGGACTGGTCCAGAACCTCGTTGACCCTGGCGCGCACGTCTTGCGGCAGGATGCTGAGCACCCCCGCCTTGTAGGCCGAGGGCTCCCAAGCGAAGAAGGCTCCGATGAAGATGATCGCGACGGCCGTCACCAATGCTTCGAATATGGCGGTGGCCGCCTTCGTTGCGCCTCCGAACAGCGTGCTGCCACTGGGTAGGAGTTGCGAGAGTTTGACGGATCCACCTGGTAGAAGCCCCAGGCTCCCGTTGGAGAACCAATCGTTGAGCTTGGGCGCCAGCTCCTTCATCTTCGCAATGAAGTCGCCCGCCTGGCCAGCAATCGTTGTCCCGCCCCACGATAATGCCGCCGGAATCGCCAGCGCCGTCAGAATAAACACTATGGCGAGCCGAAGGTGACGAGGCCAAGAGACCAGAAAGCCGATGCCACGCGCTCCCGCGTCGAAAATGACCGCGGCGAGCATCCCGGCCAGCACGATCAGGATGGCGTTCGGAACCTGCCAGACGATGAGAAGCCCAACCGCGAATGCCAACGCAATGCTGATCACCAGGACCGTTGTGCGCGCGATTGCGCTCGCGGAAAGCCTGTGCCTACGCCTACCGGTTGGGCTGGTCACGAGCCGCTTATCCCGCGTATGAGTCCAGCCCCGGAAACGTCGCAGCACTGTCGCGGACAATGTCGCTGTAGCCGCCCCGGCGATGCCTGGAACGGCGGACCGCTTCAATCGAGGCTTCGCTTGTCAAGGCCGCCAGTTCCTCGGCGTAGCCATAGCCGGCAACATGCCCGGCGAACCCGGCCGAGGTGGCAGGGTGAGTATAGACCTCGACCGTGCCGCGCGGAAGATTGGCGATGATGTTCGCGAGACGCTTTGTTGTCATCGCGCCAGACCACTTCAATCCGAATACGGCGTCCGGCGTGATCAGATGCGCCCGGCGCGCCTGCGCCCGTAGCCATTTCGCCGAGATCGGGACGAGGAGCTCGTGAAACTCTGGCCACCGCGTCTCCACCCTGCGGAGGACCGCCGCCGGCTCGAACGGAACCCGCAGTGCCCGCATGCCATATCGTTTTCCGATCGAGATCACCTTTGCAGCAATAATCGGATGAAGATGGAAATGCTTGTGCGCATTCACGTGGTCGAGCGGCAGGCCAGTCGCGCGGAAGGCCTCGAACTGCGCAACGATTTCCGCCGAGACCTGCAGGCTCATGGCAGGCCGCATGGTTATTTCCAGCGCCATGCGGACCATATCGGCCCTCAAATATCCGTTGCCGTCCACCAGATCAGGGACAAGCTCCGGAGGCAACGCTGGCCGCCCTTCCGCCAGCACCAGATGGAGGCCCACGTGAAGGCCCGGCATGCGGCGAGCCCGGCCAACCGCGTCCGCCGCTGCCGGGCCAGCGACCATCAGGCTTGCCGCGCTCAAGATTCCGGTACGGTACGCCCGCTCGACCGCCTCGTTGATCTCCGTCGCGAACCCGAAATCATCCGCCGTGACGATCAGGTGATTCATCGCGGATCAATGCGTCAGCTCTCGCCGCTCGCGTAGGAACGCAAAGAATTCGATACCCTCGCGCAAGCGGCGCTTCATCATCTCCGGGCTCGCTGCCATTTCGCACATGATGGCGGCGACCTTTGGAGCGCGAAAATAGAAGCGGCGATAGAACGTTTCCACCGACTGGAAAATTTCCATGTGGCTTAAGTGCGGGTAATGCAGCGGCGCCATTTGCACGCCGTGCTCGTCGACGAGCTCGGCGTTTGCCTCGTCAAGCCATCCGTGTTCCAGGGCCTGGCTGTGGAGGTAGGTGCCCGGATAAGGCGCCGCGATCGAGACCTGGACCGTGTGCGGATTGATCTCGGCCGCAAACCTAATCGTCTCCTCGATCGTTTCCTTGGTTTCTCCAGGCAGACCGAGAATGAAAGTGCCGTGGATCGTGATGCCCAGCTCGTGGCAGTCCTTGGTAAAGCGCTTAGCCCTCTCGATCAGCATGCCCTTCTTGATGTTGTGCAGGATCTGCTGGTTGCCGGACTCATAGCCGACCAGCAGAAGGCGCAAGCCGTTGTCCCGCATAACCTTCAGGGTTTCGCGGCGTACATTGGCCTTGGCATTGCATGACCAGGTGACGCCCAGCTTCCCCAATTCGCGCGCAATCGCTTCTGCGCGGGCGCCGTTATCGGTGAAGGTGTCATCGTCGAAGAAGAACTCCTTCACCTGCGGGAACGCTGTTGCCGCCCAGCGTACCTCATCGACTACATGGCCGACGCTGCGCGTGCGATAACGATGGCCGCCTACGGTTTGCGGCCACAAGCAAAACGTACAGCGCGATTTGCACCCGCGCCCCGTGTAGAAGGAAAGGTAAGGGTGCTTCAGATATCCGATGAAGTAGTCGCTAATGCAGAGGTCGCGCTTGTAGACCGGGGTCACGAACGGCAACAGGTCCATGTTTTCGAGGATTGGACGTTCCTCGTTGTGAACGATACCATCGCCGCTACGATACGACATTCCGGCGATCGTGCGCCAATCCCGCCCCTCCGCGATTTCTTTGATTGTAAAGTCGAATTCGTTGCGAGCGACGAAGTCGGCCTCCGAGCTCGCGAGGCTACCTTCCGGATCAACCGCCACCTTTGCTCCGATCAGGCCCACCCTCAGGCTTGGATTAGCACTTTTGAGCGCCTTGATGCACTTTACGTCCGAGGCGAATGAGGGGGTCGAGGTATGCAGGACCGCAAGGTCAAAATCGCACGCCTTGGCGAGTACTTCGGCCATGCCAATACGGTGCGGGGCCGCGTCGATTAGTTTGCTATCCGGAATGAGCGCTGCTGGCTGGGCGAGCCAGGTCGGATACCAGAACGAGCGAATTTCGCGCCGCGCCTGGTAACGCGAACCGGCGCCGCCATCGAAGCCGGTATAGGAAGGAGCCTGCAATAGCAGCGTTCGCATCATGGCCAATCTCAATTCGGGCCTTGGGACAACTCCTGAGACAACGTGCCGTCGGACAGAACGCGGTAATGATGGCCTCGCCAGGCCACGGACGATCCGAAAAAGCTGGCGACGAACACGGCGAACAGGGCGAGGTCAACGGCAGGCAACAACCAGTACCGCTGACGCGGCAATCGGAACGCGCGTTCGGTGGACTTATAAACCGCGAACCGGCAGACGATCGCCGCGGCGAGGAGGAACGGCGCATCTCCATTCCCACCCAGCATACCCATCACGGCCAAGGGAAGCGGATTGGAGATAACTGCGCCGGCAAAGCCGATCGGGTTGATGCTCTTGATGGTTCGCGCGAAACGCAGCTGTCGCCCGAAGAATTCTCCGAACGTCTGCTCGTTGCATGCATGGCCGACCGAGAATGAGGGGATGGCCACGCGATATCCGGCCGCGCGCACCGCCTCGCCGATGGCGTGGTCGTCGGCCAGCTCATCGGCGAAGGCGCGAAAGCCGCCGATTCGTTCGAGGGTCTCCCGGCCCATGGCGATCGTCGCACCGAAACAGGGGCGCGCGAGGCCAAGGATGATCGCCATCAGGACATTCGGCAGAAAGTGCCCGTTGATTGCCAGAGCCGAAAAGCAGCCCGGCACCGTGTCTCTCGCCACGCCGTGGTAAAGACAGGTGACGGCGCCGATACCGGGCTTCTGCAAGGTGTCCATGACATCGGCGAGATAGTCGGGGCCGACCTCGATGTCGCTGTCCGAGATCACCAGCACGTCGTGACGCGCCGCCGCTGCCATATTGATCAAATTGGAGATCTTTCGGTTGCTGCCGTGCCCGGGGCCGCCAACAACGAGATCAATCGGGAAGCTGGGCAGCGCTGCCTGCAAACGATTCACTACAGCGATCGCCGCATCTCTGTGGTCATGGCAGCCAAAGACGATCTGAGTTGCCCCAGCGTATTTCTGATTGCAAAGCGAGGCTAGACGCGACAGCAGATCCGGCTCCCCGCCATGCAGGGGTTTTAGAAGGGTTACGGGCGCCGGATCACCCTGCGGGGATTCTCTTTCATGCACGAGGCGACGCACGAAAAAAATCGTCGCCAGCAAATAGGCACAGCCAAGGCATCCTGCTACCGCGCAGAGATCGGCGACCCAGCGGAGGATCGGAGGATCGAGCGGCATGCCCATTACGCCTCCATTTATCCGTCGCGCTCACGAGGAGCCTGGCTGTTCGGACCGCCACCGTAACGATGTTCAAGGATATTGCGCGACAGAAAAACCTGGATGCGGCCGCGCCGCAAGCTGTCGCGCCGGAGCGCGACAGCATTGCGCGACAGCACCATGAGCGAGATCAGAATGTTCTCGCCGAATTGATGGATCCGCTGGCGCGCCGAGTGAGATCCCGGGCCTGGTATTGGTTCGAAGCCAAATCGACCAGCAACCCGCACGAGCTGCGCGCCTTGCTGTTTTGTGGCAAAACTCATGTTGGCGCGGATGACGGCTATATCTTTGAACTCGCCGTGCCCTTGAAGGTAGCGCGCAAGATCGCCAAGGGAAACATTCAAGTATTCATTCATCTGGAGTGCCCAGCATAATGAGCTGCTCTGAAAGCGTGGTATGTGTTCGTTCCACAGATGGAGGTCGAGCAACCGCTGGCCCGGGCGGTACGACGTCCCGTCGGAGAGGACAAATGGCTGATCGAGGCACCGAGCTTGCATTCGAAAAATGCAGCGCGGATTACGTGTAAATTCAAAGACGGCATGACGGCGACGCAAATGATTATCGATGGGAAATATGATCCCTGCTAGCCAGGGGTGATCAACATCATCGCCCAATCGCGCGGCAATTAGCGTTTCCATGAAAGAATGAAACATCGAAAACTCGCGGCGGAAATAAGGCGGGAATAAAAGGATGATTACGCTACGTTGCAGCCGGTCGTCAAAACCGGATTGTCGACTCCGGCATACTGATACCCACGGGTCCACGGTCGCGGTGCCATCGCCGCGGGGAGCGGCTTATAAGCCAGGACCTGCACCACCGAAAGCCAGCCGCGATCGAATGCAAGGGCCATTCCGGGCAGGAAGACGCGCCAGACACGAAAGCGCTCGGGCCCGGCGAGCCGGCATGCTTCGCTCGCATGCGTCTCGAGCCGCCGGCTCCAATGCAGCAGAGTTTGGGCATAATGGGGCCGCAGATCCTCCATGTCGACCGGTTCCAGACCGCTGCGTGCGACTTCATAGAGGAGACCCGATACATGCGGCAGTTCGCCGCCCGGAAAGACGTGCCGGTCGATGAACTCGCCGCCGGGCGGCCCCTGGGCGCGAGCCTCTGCGTCCGTAACCACGATGCCATGGTTGAGGAGCACGCCGCCCGGTTTCAAAAGACGCGCGATGATTTGGAAATAAAGCAGCTGATTGGCGAGCCCCACATGCTCGTACATCCCGACCGAGACGATTTTATCAAAGCAGGACGCGCCGGGAATGTCGCGATAGTCCTGCAATCGAAACTCCACCCGGTCAGCCAGGCCCTCGGCCAGGTTCCATTCGGTCGCGAAACGATGTTGCTCAGCGCTGAGTGTCACTCCGACGCCAGAAACGCCGTAACGCAAAGCCGCAAAGCGCAGAAGCCCGCCCCAGCCGCAGCCGATGTCGAGGAGGCGCTCGCCGGGCGACAGGCGGAGCTTGCGGCAGATGTGTTCGAGTTTCTGCTCCTGCGCGGTGTCGATGTCCTCGCTCCCGGTGCGGAAATAGGCGCAAGAATAGATCATGTTCCGATCGAGCCAGAGTCCATAGAAATCGTTGGACACGTCGTAATGATGGCTGATCGCTGCGGCATCGGCACGGCGCGAATGGCGCCGCCGAACGCGCGCCGCGAGCGCCGCCAGTTGGGCGAGCCGAGAGAAGGCGGCGGATTTGCCGATTCGATCGGCCAGTTTCAGCCCGCTGCGCAAGACATCCTCGATCGGGCCATCGACGGTAAGATCGCCGGCGGCATATGCATCGCCAAGCCTGCCCATATTGCCGGTGAGCAGCAGGCGCAACACGGCGCGCGACCGGATCGTAATGGTGACCGTCGGAGCGGGTGCCAGATCGAAGGCTTCGCCGTCCCATAACACCAGCCGGATCGGCACAGGATCCCCGGCAAGGCGCCGCTGAAGGTAACCGAGCGCCTGGCGGCGAAGCGATAGCGCCGAGCCGGATATTCGGGTTTGCATCCACGTGGCCTTTCGCGTGTCGGAGCGGGAATGGCGGATCTGGTGCCACGCAGAGCTCAGGCGGGAACGTCTTCGTTTCCGTCCGCCTCCTCCAACGGCTCTTCATAGAGCGTCGCGAGGACGATCCTGATCGTGAGCGCTAGCGGCACCGCCAAAATCACGCCCGGGATGCCGAACAAGAGCCCGCCGGTGAGAAAGCAGAAGATGATCAGCGCCGGAGGCACGGCAGCGGCGTGCCCAAGCACGACCGGCCCGACAAGCTGATCGATCGAAAGGCGCAATGCGGTCGCATAGATCGCATAGGCGACGATGCTCCAGATACTGATCGCATCGCTGATCGCGACCAACCCGGCGACGACGGCGGAGGTAGCTGGCCCAATCACCGGGATCATTTCTAACAGCCCGGTCAGCACCGCCAACAGGACCGCGTGGTGGAGCCCCAGCACGAGGCCGAGCCCAATATAGGCCGCGATCATGGCATAGGTGACCACCACCGCGATTCCGATGAAGTATCGCTTCAGGACCGGATCGAGCTGCGCCCACATGGACTGGACCAGCGGCCGCTGCTTCGGCGGAACGAGCCAAAGCAACCCGGCTGCAAGCCGGTGGCCGCCGACGAGGAAATAGAACAGGAGCACAAGAGTCAGGAAGGTGCCGAAAACCCCAACAAAGCCGAAGCTCGCTACCTGAGCTCCGTTCTCTTTGAGCCAACCGCGTGTGGCATCCGCTGACCATTGGCCGATTTGCGTGGCATTCATCGATTGCCCGAGGATATGAACTGTCCCGTCGCCGACCACGCGCCGGGCGGTGGTCTCGATAATTCCGTTCAGGTTGGTGGCGATCTGCGCGGCTTCCTGCACGAACGCCGGCACGGCGAGGAAGCCGATCACGGCCACGAGCACGAGCACGACGAGGTAGACGGCGACCTCGGCGGCGAGGCGCCGCATGCCAAAGCGCGCCGTCATCCACTCGACGGCGGCGGTGCCTATGTAGGCGACCGCCCCGGCAATCACAAAGGGCAGGAGTATCAGCCGCACCAAATAGATGAAAACGGCGATCGCGACGAGAACCGCTGTCGTGGTGCGCGCCGAGACCGCCTCAAGGGGCTCCTGGCCGGGCACTCGCGGGACCAGCCTCTGGCGTGCGCCCGGCTCGAGCTTCGTCACGGGTAAATTCTCCCCTTCCAGCTCGTCCCTCCCATCACGCGCCGGCGCACGCTGTCGAGAGCCATAAGCGCCCCCGCCGTATAGCCGAGCGGGAAGACGAGACCATACCAAAATGGAATCCGGAAGTACACCGCCCCGGCCACATGCAGCCCGAATGCGGCGCCGGTGGCGGGCAGGGCCACTGCAAACGCAAGGCAGGCATGGTCGCTCCCCCGCGCGCAGCCGATCGCATCGACTAGCGGCAACAGGATCGCAATCCATGTAAGAGCAACTCCGAGGGTCGCGGTGACCGCCGTGGCGACCGGACCGCCCATCATATCCACCAAGTTCTTGCTTACGCCCAGCCAGAGCATACGCCACCCCGTATACATGCGGGTGCAAAGCAGCTGGTGGGCGCCGGCGAGCGCCACCCGAAATCCGGAACGCTTCACCAGCCGCGCCAGCGCCACGTCCTCGCAGATTTCCGTCCGCACGGCCGCATGTCCGCCCACCTGCTCGTAAGCCGCGCGCCGGACCAAAATGAACTGACCGGTCGCGCTGGCCTCGCCGCTATCCGGCGCCTGGATGCGGCGTAGGTCCTTGCTGAACGCCAGCAGGTATAATCCGCACGGCATAACCAGGCGTTCCGCGAAGCTTTGCAGCTCCTGCCGCGGTGTTAGCGACAGGAAATCGAGGTGCCCGGCCTGCGCTACGGCCACCGCCGTCGCCAGCAGGGGTGGCTCGGCGCGAATATCGGCATCGACAAAGCAAAGCCAATCAGTCTCAGCAGGGACGGCGCGAGATCCGATCCAGCAGGCGTGGGATTTGCCAATCCAACCTGCCGGCAAGGAAGGACTGCGCAACAACGCAAGGCGCCTCTCTGACCGCGCCAGCGCCGCGGCAATGTTTGCCGTTTCGTCGCGGGAATGGTCATCGACCACGATGACGCGCAGTCGAGAGGCGGGATAACTTTGGGCGATCAGCGTCGCAACGCAGGCCGCGATGTTGCAGGCCTCGTCACGCGCTGGCACCACGATCGCAATTCTCTGAGCCGCAGGGCCCAACGGCGCGATGGCAGGCGCAACCTGTTGAAACACGTCGCGCTGCCGGAACGCCCGCATAGTCAGCCAAGCGACCACAGCTAGCCAACCGATTGAATAAACCAACTCCACGACAGACCCCTCGGCAGCTTATATCTAGGGTGCGCCGCGCTCGCCTGGTTGCGTCCAGCCCCTCCGCTCGATGTGGTGAGAACGGCTAGCTTCAGTTATGGTTCCAGCCATACGCCTGGTGAAGACCAACAGATTCAGTCTGATTCGGCTGCCGCGCGGGAGCGCCTTGAACTTGGGGAACGCCTCCTGAGCCTTGCATGGGATATTGGCGTCAATCCGTTTTTGTCGATGCGGGTTCGTTTCGTTCAACGGCCTGAGTGCTCGGAGCTGGCCCAGCGGCCGACGCCGATGGGCCGTCCATGAGTCAGGCGGCGCCTGCCGATGGAGCAGCGGAGCTTCCGCGAAAGCGGCGATCGGGATCGAACCGAGGGGATGCCTTTTTCGGTCACGTGGCCGCCGTGTGTCACTGCCGCGTCACCGCTTCTCGTGTGGCCCGGCCAATGACGCAAAGTTCCATGCTTATGTCGAACAGGTTGCCGTTCCGGCCTTGTCACCTGGCGACATCGCCGTGATGGACAACTCTCCGCCCGCCGGGGCGACCCGCCGTGCTCCGCTCGGCTCCCACAACCTCGCGGGCGCTCGCAAAGCCATCGAGGCCGCTGGGGCGACGGAGACCGCTGTCCCTAGGCGTCGTCGCCATGCGCGGTCTCATTAATATTAATCGTTCGCATGTTGGAAAAGTCGATCGCGACGGGTTTTTTGTTTCTAGCGGCCACTACCTGCAATGTTTTTATCACATGTTCAAGCCTGCGGTAGGCTTCCTTGTACTCCTCCGTCGCGGTCGATAAGGCAAGGGGTTTCAGGCAATATTCTATAATTTCGCGGGGCCGGTCGAGTTTGTTCATTTTCATTGCTCCTTCGCATACCGCTCTTTTGTCCTAACATAATTGCGTCATGAAAATTAGCAAAAAATCGCAATCACGTCCTGAACGTTGCGGCAACGGACGGATCTCGCCGGCTTGTCAACCCGAGCGCCGTAGTTTTTGTTGCCCCGCGAACAACAAGGAGCAGTTGCTCGTCGATCTCGCCTCTCGTGCCGCGGCGAGCCTGCCTTGCGATCCCCAACGTTCGTGATCTACGCGAGTTCGCCGCGCGCTTCACCCGATCGCCGGACGTTCACCCCTCATAATCTTGCCGGGCGAGGTAGGAAAGACTATCTGTAAGCTGGCGATCGCTCCCGCGAGGTTGGCGGCGTCCCGGCGCCGGAACATGGGAAGGTGTCATCTACGCATCTGCTCAAAATATTTGTTTCAATGCCGTTTGCGCAACGCAAATTTGCCGGAAGACTCGCCGCCAGTGAGATCTAGCCGCAAGCGCGGGTGCCCGTAATAGAGGAGCCGAGAGGACGTTTTATGCCGAGTTACAAGGCGCCCGTCGAGGAAGTCCTGTTCCTTCTCCACGATGTTTTCCCGATCCAGCGTTACAATAATCTGCCGGGCTTTGCGGAAGCCACGCCCGATGTCGTGGAAGCAATTGTTTCGGAGGCAGCGAAACTCTGCGAAGAAACGCTCCAGCCGCTAAACCAGACGGGCGACCGCGCGGGCTGCGTTCGTGACAAGGATGGCTCCGTCGCAACGCCGCGCGGGTTCAAGGAAGCTTACCGCGCTTTCGTTAAAGGCGGCTGGGTCGGGCTCGCGGCCGATCCCGATTATGGCGGCCAAGGGCTCCCCTACACGCTCGCCTTGATCGTCAATGAATTCGCGAGTTCCGCAAATATGGCTTTCGCTATGTATCCGGGCTTAAGCCAAGGCGCGCTCGACGCCCTCCTGATACATGGCACGGACGCGCAGAAAAAGGTGTTCGTGCCAAAACTGATTAGCGGCGACTGGTCGGGCACGATGAACCTCACCGAGTCGCATTGCGGCACTGATCTTGGCCTCCTCAAAACCAAGGCTGTCCCCGATGGCGACGGTTCCTATGCGATTTTTGGCGAAAAGATCTTTATCTCGTCGGGCGAACATGATCTTGCGGAAAATATCATTCATCTCGTGCTTGCCCGGATCGAGGGAGCGCCCGCCGGCGTCAAAGGCATTTCGATGTTCGTGGTGCCTAAGATCCTGATCGAGCCGGATGGCTCGCTCGGGCCTTCCAACAAGGTGACCTGCGGCGCAATCGAGCACAAGATGGGCATTCACGCCAATGCCACCTGCGTGATGAATTATGACGGCGCCAAGGGCTGGCTCGTCGGCGAGCCGCACAAGGGCTTACCCGCCATGTTCGTGATGATGAACGAGGCCCGTCTCGCCGTCGCGGTTCAGGGCTTAGCGCTCTCTGAGGTGGCCTACCAGAATGCCGCCGCCTACGCAAAGGAGCGCTTGCAGGGCCGCGCGCTGCCGGGGCCGAAATACCCCGAGAAGCCAGCCGACCCGATCATCGTCCACCCGGACGTGCGGCGCAATTTAATGACGATCCGCGCTTTCAACGAAGCCGCGCGCGCGCTTGCCGTTTGGACGGCGCTGAAAAGCGACATCGCGCACCGGTCGAAAGATAAGACCGAAGTCCAAGCCGCGGCGGGCAGCTTGGGACTTCTCACTCCCGTGTTGAAAGGCGTGTTGACCGACGTCGGCTTCGACAACACGGTCAAGGCCCAGCAAGTCCTTGGCGGCCACGGCTATATCGAGGAATGGGGTATGGAGCAATTCGTCCGTGATGCCCGCATAGCCATGATCTACGAAGGCGCCAACGGGATTCAGGCGCTCGACCTCGTTGGCCGCAAGCTTCCCAAAGACGGCGGCCGCGCGATGATGGGATTTCTCGGCGAACTCAAATCCTTCATCAAGGACAACGAAGCGGATGCTTCCCTTGCGCCCTCTCTCTTAGGCCTCAAGCAAGGCCTTGCGCATCTCGAGCAGGCGACAATGTGGTTCATGCAAAACGCGGTCGCCAAGCCCGACAATGCAGGCGCGGGTTCCTATGATTATATGCACCTTTTTGGGCTGGTCGCGCTTGGCTACATGTGCGCGCAAATCGCCAAGGCGGCGATTGCCAGAAAGGCGGCCGGCAACGGCGACGCCAGGGCAATGGAAGCGAAACTGGTCAGGGCCAAATTTTTCATGGAGCGCATTATGCCCGAGACGGGAGCCCATCTCGCCCGCATCTCGGCTGGCGCCGAAACGATGATGGCGTTGCCGGCCGAGCAGTTTTGATTGCCGCGCGCCGCATGGGAACCAAGCCTAGGAGGACAACCGTGCCCGAAGCTTTCATTTACGATCATGTCCGCACCCCGCGCGGGCGCGGCAAGCCCGAAGGCGCCCTGCACGAGATCTCGACCCTTGGGCTTGCCACGACAGTGCTTCGGGCAATCAAGGATCGCGGCGGTTTCGACACCCACCTTGTCGACGACGTCGTGCTCGGCTGCGTCGATCCGGTCGGCGAGGCGGGCGGCGACATTGCCAGGGCGGCGGCGCTTACCGCCGACTATGGCAACCATGTGCCGGGGGTTCAGATCAACCGTTTTTGCGCGTCTGGCCTTGACGCGGTCAATTTCGCCGCCGCGCAAGTGATGGCGGGCCAGCATGAACTCACCGTCGGCGGCGGCGTCGAATCGATGAGCCGGGTCGGCATCGGCGCATCGGGCGGAGCCTGGCCGGTCGATCCCGCAATCGCGATCAAATCCTATTTTATGCCGCAAGGGGTTTCCGCCGATCTCATCGCGACAAAATATGGATTTTCGCGTGACGACGTCGATCAGTACGCGGTCACTTCTCAACAACGCGCGGCAAAAGCCTGGAGCGAAGGCCGCTTCAAAAATTCGGTCGTGCCGGTACGCGACGTCAACGGCATCACCGTGCTCGATCGCGACGAACACATGCGGCCTTCGACCGACATGCAGTCGCTCGCCGCGCTGAAACCTTCGTTCGCGATGATGGGAGAACAGGGCGGATTCGACGCGGTCGCGCTTGACGCCCACCCCGAAGTAGAAAAAATCGTGCATGTTCATCATGCCGGCAATTCGTCAGGCATTGTCGATGGTGCGGCGGCGGTTCTCATCGGCTCGGCTGACGCAGGCGAGGCCATGGCTCGAAAGCCGCGCGCGAAAATTCGCGCCTTCGCCAATATCGGCTCGGAGCCGGCGATGATGCTGACCGGTCCCGTCGATGTCACAAAGAAGGTCATGGCCCGCGCGAAAATGACGCTTGCCGACATTGATCTTTTCGAGGTCAACGAAGCTTTTGCGGCGGTCGTGCTGCGCTATCTCCAGGCATTCGATCTCGACGTGGCGCATGTCAATGTCAATGGCGGCGCGATCGCGATGGGGCATCCTCTCGGCGCGACCGGCGCCATGCTGCTTGGCACCGCCCTCGACGAACTCGAACGCTTAGGCAAGGGAACCGCGCTTGTCACGCTTTGCATTGGGGCGGGAATGGGCACGGCGACGATCATCGAGCGGGTGTAATTGGAAAGCGCGGAGAAAGACCGATGAACTTCACGAATTTCCGCTTCGAAACCGACGCCGGCGGCATCGCGCTGCTCACCTGGGACATGGCCGGGCGCTCGATGAACGTCATCACGCCGCAAGTCGTCGATGAGATCGAGCAAGTCATTGAGCTTGTCACGGCCAACGCCGCGATCAAGGGCTGTGTCGTCGCCTCCGGCAAGGACACGTTTTCGGGCGGCGCCGATCTTTCCATGCTTCAGACTGCGGCGGCCGAATATCTCAAGGCGAAGCAGGAAAAAGGCGAGGAAGCGGCAACGAAGCTTTTCTTCGAGCGCGCGGGCCGTCTTTCACGAGTCTATCGCAAGCTAGAAACCTGCGGCAAGCCTTTCGCCATCGCGATCAATGGCACTTGTCTTGGCGGCGCCTTCGAGCTCGCGCTCGCCTGCCATTACCGGGTCATCGCCGACGACGATAAAGCCAGGGTCGGCTTGCCCGAGATCAAGGTCGGCTTGTTCCCAGGCGCGGGTGGCACCCAGCGCGTCGCCCGTCTCATGCAGACCGCCGACGCGCTACAAATGCTTTTCAAGGGCGAGCGGATCAGGCCTAAAGCGGCGAAAACGATGAACCTCGTGCATGAGGTTGCCCCCGCGGGCGAGATTGTCGCGAGGGCCAAGGCCTGGATATTGGCGGGCGGCAAGGGCGTCGCCCCCTGGGACGAACAGGGTTTTAGGCTCCCTTCGGGAAAAGTATTTTCGCCCCAAGGCATGATGGTATGGCCGGCCGCCAACGCAATCTACCGGCGCGAGACGCACGACAATTATCCGGCCGCCAAGGCGATTTTGCACAGCGTCTACGAGGGCCTGCAATTGCCTTTCGATTTGGCGCTGCGGGTCGAAGCGCGCTGGTTCGCCAAGATTGTGCGTTCGCCGGAGGCAGCCGCGATGATCCGCACGCTGTTCATTTCCATGGGCGAGCTGAACAAAGGCGCGCGGCGCCCTGCGCATGTTCCGGCGACCGCGATCAAGCAGGTGGGTATCCTTGGCGCGGGATTCATGGGCGCGGGCATTGCCTATGTCACCGCGAGCGCCGGGATCGATGTGGTTCTGATCGACCAGGATCAGGCGGCGGCCGACAAGGGCAAGCAGATTTGCGACAAGCTGATCTCCGGCCAGGTGCTCAAGGGCCGCGCGAAAACCGCCGATAAGGAAGCGCTTCTCGCAAGGATCAAACCGGCCGCCGATTACCAGGACCTCGCGGGCTCCGATCTCGTCATCGAGGCGGTTTTCGAGGACCGCGCGGTCAAGGCCGCGGCGACGCAAAAGGCCCGCGCGGTTCTTGCGTCGGGCACTATCTTTGCCTCGAACACCTCCACGCTACCGATCACCTCGCTCGCGCAAGCCTATGGCGAGGCCGAAAATTTCATTGGAATTCATTTTTTCTCGCCGGTGGAAAAAATGCTTCTCGTTGAAGTGATTCTTGGCACGAAAACCGGGGGTCGCGCGCTGGCCCTCGCCTTGGATTACGTCCGCGCGATCAAGAAAACGCCGATTGTCGTGCATGATTCCCGCGGTTTTTATGCCAACCGCTGCGTCGGCAATTATATTCACGAAGGCCACATCATGCTTCTTGAAGGCGTTCCGCCAGCGATGATCGAGAACGTGGCAAAAATGGCGGGGATGCCGGTCGGGCCGCTCGCCCTCAACGACGAGGTCGCGCTCGATTTGGCGCTTAAAATCATCGAGGCGACAAAGCGCGATCTGGGACCAACCGCGGTCGATCCGGCGCAAGAAAATTTGCTCAAGGCCATGGTCGTCGATCATGGCCGGCTTGGGCGCAAGAACGGCAAGGGCTTTTACGATTATCCGGCGCAGGGCGCGAAGACCTTGTGGCCCGGCATCGCCGCATTTCAACAAACCAAGCTTGATCCGGACACGATCGATGTTGGCGAAATCAAGCAACGGTTCCTCGTGACCCAGGCCATCGAAGCCGCGCGGGCCATGGAGGAAAGCGTCGTGACGGACCCGCGCGAGGCGGATGTCGGCTCGATCATCGGCTTTGGCTTCGCGCCCTTCACCGGCGGCACGTTGAGTTATATCGACGGGATGGGCGCGGCAAATTTCGTCACGCTTTGCGAAAAGCTCCGGCAAAAATACGGCGAGCGTTTTGCGCCGCCAAAAATCGTCGTGGATATGGCGAGGGCGCACGAGTCCTTTTATGAGCGCTTCGGCGGGCGCACCGGCCGCGCTGCTTGAGCTGATTTGCGCGGCTCTTGGGCCGGAGCTTTTAGTATTTTGCGGCGACAGGCGCCGCTACGGGCGACAACCAATCGAACTTGTGGTTCAAGCCAAGGCGGGCGATATGATACATCGTTCGCGTGCCAAACAGGATCGACGATCCGGGTACCGGGGTGAACACCACCGGGCGGGCATTGATGAATTCGTATAGATATTCGACCTTCACCGTGAAGTTTGGAGCGATGGCAAATTCGACGCCGCCGCCGGCTGCCCCGACATGGGGAAATATGCCCGACCGCGTCCCGATATTCGCTCCGGTATTAATGAACCCGAGTGCGGAGACAGTGTCAAAAGTCGCAATCGTTCCGTAGGTGAAGCCGCCGGTCAAATAGGGCATGAGGCGGCCCCATGCATAGCCGAGGCGAAGCCGCGC
>JBOHJU010000014.1:0-22457 GCA_050728755.1 Methylocella sp. | reverse complement strand
TGACGGGTAATCTCGATTGCCGACATGCTGCCCGCTCCGCGAATCAACGATGGGCTGCATCGAGTCACATTTGCGGCGGTTTGGGAATCCCCCCAGGAGTCAGGTTCTCGGGCGGTTGGTATAACTCCAAGAAATTTATAAATTGCAAAATCCGTTGTTAGATCAAACGCGGTGTGCGCGCTATGAAATATCCCCAAGGCTCTTGAAAACTCCGGCGTCAGTGCAAGCTTCTTTTGGTGTGGGTCCATGATACGATTCCGCCATGAGAGAAAAATCAGCCGATCAGTTTAGCGAAGCCGAAACAGCGCGCCGCCGCGACGAAACGGTAAGGCGTATGATCGCCACGCCGCCAAAACCGCACGCGAAAATGAAACTTGGTAAGGGCACAGCAGCGATTGGCCCGAAGAAGACTCGCCCGGCAAGCAAAGGGCGCGTTCATAAAGGCCGCACGCCAACGTGAAGCGCGCACCAATACAGGAACCTTTTCGCGACTTGTTTAAGCGTTAGCGGCTTCACAAGGCTGTCGGTACTGCAACCGCTTTCCCTCGACGCCTCTGACAGCGGCGGCAGCGCGTTCCCCGTCTGTCATTTTGCGCGTGTTCCATTTGTAATCCCACTCGCTCAAATAGCGCGGGAGATGCGCTTCGCTGATCGAATGGTGCGTGCCGTAAACAGCGCGCTTCATGAGGCTGAAACAGCATTCGGCAGTGTTGACGTGCACGAAGCCGCCGAGACGCACATATTCGTCGGCCGCATGGTTTACGGTGCCGTGGTTGGCGAATTCCTTGCCGACTTTCTCATAAGACGCCAGTTCGTCGGTCATCAGGTGCGACTTGCGGCTAACGGTTGTGACGATCTTTTCGCGGAGCGTTTTGGCCTTGACGTTGGCGACGTGAAATGAACGGCTTTCGCCGTCGCGCTCAACTAGCGTCATGACCGCGTGTTTTTTTGGCTCTTTCTTGGCATAGGCGCGGTTTTTTGTTTTGCCGCCGATGAAAGTTTCGTCGCTTTCGACGATCTTGTTTTCGCCGCCGATCGGTGACGGGCTATCAGGGTTCATGCTCTCGCGAATGCGATGGCACATGAACCAAGCAGTCCTGTACGAACCGAAGCCGAGCATGCGCCAGAGTTGATGCGCGCTCATTCCTTTCTTGCTGGCGCACATAAGATGCGTCGAGAGAAGCCACTTGTGCATCGGGATATGAGAGCCCTCATAAATCGTTCCGATTGTTGCCGTGAACTGCTTTACGCACTCACGACAGCGATATAGGCCATGGCGGGCTGTCTTGCCGGTGATTGGATCGGCAGAATTGATGACGCCGCAATGCGGACAAACGGGGCCGTGCGGCCAGCGGATCGCTTCAAAATGTTTCCATGCGGCGGATTCATCGTTAAAAATTGGGTCAGTCAGATTGACAGGTATTTGTGGGCTCCAATGTTGAGCCCAATGTCTCATATTCTGGTCTGTTTGTCAAGTGCATAGTTGCCCAAAGCGGACGGCGCAAATGTGGGACACTTCCTGCCCCGATTGGGAGGAGCGTTTATTATCCGGCCGCACCCTCGTCCCTGAATTACCCCTGTTCGAGGCCGAGGCGGAGCGCGGGCTGCGCATCTTCAAGCGCCTCCGGGTTCCCGACATGCACGGCACGCCGGCGCTAGGCGCCGTCGCCGGGCCATGGCTGTTTCCGCTTGTCGCCCCCATTTTCGGCTCCTACGACGCGCGCTCCGACCGCCGCGTCGTCCAGGAATATTTCTGGATGGTGCCGAAAAAGAACGGCAAGACCTCGACCGCCGCCGCGATCATGGTGGTGGTTTTGGTCACCAATCGCCGCCCCGAGGGCGAATATGTCCTCGTCTCCTCGACCAAGGAGGTCGCCGATATCGCCTCCCGGCAAGCCGCCGGGACGATCCGCGCCGACGCCGAGCTCGAGAAGCTGTTCCAGATCCAGACGCATCTGCGCCGGATCACCCACCGGATCACCGGCGCGACCCTGCAGATCAAAGCCGCCGACACCGACGTCATCACCGGCGGCAAGCAGGTCGGCACGCTGATCGACGAGCTGCACGTGCTCGCCAGCAAGCCGCACGCCGCCGAGATCCTTCTCGAGATCAGAGGCGCGCTCGCGGCGCGGCCGGACGGCTTTCTGATCATGATCACGACGCAAAGCAAAAAGCCGCTGCACGGCATCTTCAAGAGCGAGCTCGTCAAGGCCAGGCAAGTCCGCGACGGCGAGCTGAAGCTTCCGATCCTGCCGGTCCTCTACGAGCTGCCGCAACATCTCTCGCAAAACAACGGCTGGAAGAACAAAAAATTCTGGCCGCTCGTCAACCCGAATTTCGGCCGCTCCGTCAGGCCAGAATTTCTCGACAATGGGTTGATCGAGGCGGAAAACGGCGGGGCCGACAAGCTCGCGCTGTTCGCCTCGCAGCATTTCAACGTCGAGATCGGGCTTTCCCTCCATCTCGACCGCTGGGCGGGGATCGACAAATGGGAGAAGAACCTCGACCCCGAGCTGACCCTCGATGAGATCATTCGCCGCTCCGACACCCTCACCATCGGCATCGACGGCGGCGGCCTCGACGATCTGCTCGGCATCGCGGTCCTCGGCCGCGACCGGGACAGCCATAAATTGCTGTCCTGGAGCCACGCCTACTTCCACCCGATGGCGCTCGAGAAGCGCCCCGACATCGCCGCCCGCTTGGCCGATTTCGTCCGCGACGGCGAGGCCAGCATCGTCGATCCGGTCAGCCAAACCGAGGAGGCGATCGCGGCGATCGCCATGGAGGTCAACGAGAGCAGATGCCTCGCCGGCGTCGGCCTCGATCCTTACGGCGTCGCGGCGATCGTCTCGGCGCTGGCGCGGGCCGGCATTTCCGGCGACGATAAGGTCATCGGGGTGCCGCAAGGCTATAAGCTCACCGGCTCGATCAAGCAGGCCGAGCGCTGGCTTGCCGACGGCGAGCTTCTGCATTGTCCCTCGGGCATGATGGATTGGGCGGTGTCCAACGCGCGCGTCGAGCCGAAGGGCAACGGCGTGCTCATCACCAAGCAAATGTCCGGCTTCGCCAAGGTCGATCCGGTGCTGGCGCTGATCGATGCGATCGCGGTCATGGCGCTGAACCCGGAGCCGCCGGATCTCCGCTCGGCTTACGAGGACCGCGAGCTTCTGGTGGTTTGAAAGACCAGCCAAAAAAAACGTTGCGGCACTACGATTTACTCCGCTGTAAAAAACGAGCGAAAGTGGATAGGGTGCGATGTTGCGCCGGTCTCCGCATGAGCCGAAAATCGGCCGGCAGGAGTCCGCGTTGAGCTGGAATCCGCTGGTTGGAACAAGTTACCGCGGCCGTCCGCGGACGGTCGCTCTCGACCGCGCGATCCATTTGGTCGCGACGCGCTACCAATTGATTCCGCCAGGTTCCATCGTGCGCTACCACATGGACGAGTACGCAGCCCTGGCGGAGAGATTTGGATACGCCAACGCAAAGCAGGCGCGCTCGGCATTCAACAAATACCGGGCGCTGCTGGTTGGAGACCTCGGCTGCAAAGATTAACGCGGATTGGCGGCCACCTTCGCGCCATTCTCGCCAAGACCGCCGACCCGCGCGATCTCACGCTCTATGCCGGCCTCGGCCTCCTCGGCTACGGGCTCGCCCAAATCTATCCGCCGGCGGCTTTTGTCGTCCCGGCGCGATCCTGACCTATGTGGCAATCTTCGGAGTCCGCTGATGGGCCTGCTCGCCGGCCTCTCCCGGACGCCGCAAGCGGCGAGAACACGCGCCGCATCCTTTGAGGACGATCTCGCCTTCGACGCGGCCCCGTTCCTGCAAGGCGTGCGGTCGACCGCCGGCATGCAGGTTTCTCAGGCGACCGCGCTGCAGGTCGCCACTGTGCGCCGCTGCGTCAGCGTGCGCGCGGTCGACGTTGCCCGCTGCCGCCCGCGCGTGCTCCGGCCAAACGCCGAGGGGAAAAAGGAGGTTGTCACAACCCATCCGTTATCCGGCCTCTTCGTCCGGCCGAATGCCTGGCAGGACTGGTTTTCGTTCTGCGAGCAGATGCACGCCGGGTTCCTGCTTCGCGGCAACGCCTACGCCGTCAAAATAAGGGATTGGCGGGGCAACATCACCGCGCTGATCCCGGTCAATCCGGACCTCGTCTGGATTTATCAGGCCCCAAGCGGCGAGATTTTCTACTGGGTCAACCGCGCCGGCTTCTGGCTGCTCGCGGTCCTGAAGGATCAGCCGCTGGCGATTCCGGCGGAGGACGCCTTTCACCTTCGCGACATTTCCAGCAACACGCTTTCCTGGCTTTCCCGCATCACTCTTGCGCGCGAGGCGATCGGGCTCGCCATGGGCCTCGAGCAGCAGGCCGGGCGGTGGATCGGCAATGGCGCGCGGCCCTCCGGCATTCTGCAGTCGGAAAAGCCGCTTTCCGAGGCCACGGCAAAGCGCCTCAAGGAGAACTGGAACAAGGTCATGGCCGGCGTCCACAACGCCGGCAACACGGCGGTGCTGGAGGATGGGATCAAATGGTCGGCGATGCAGATGACGTCGGTCGATCTCCAGTTCATCCCGCAGCGCCAGTTCACGGTCCGGGAAATCTGCCGCGCGTTCGACGTGCCGCTGCACAAGGTCATGGAGGCCGACTCCCAGACGCGGGCGACGATCTCGGAATTGAACGCCGATTACGTGCAGACCACGATCATGGGCGATCTCACCCGCTGGGAGCGCCGGATCGAGCACGATTTCGGCCTTGGTGAAGAGGGCCTCGAATGCAAGTTCGACGAAAAGGAGCTTCTCCGCGCCGACATTCTGACGATGCGCAACGCCGCCCGCCTCGGGTTTTTGTCCGGCCTCACGACCCAAAACGAGGGCCGCGCCGAGATCGGCTACCAGCCGATGGACGGCGCCGACGTGCTGATGCCGCCGGTGAACCTTGCGCCGCACGGCAGCGCGATCGACGGCACGGCGCCGGGCAACGGCGGCCGGCCGCCGGAAGGGTCCGCCGATCAGGGTCTTCCCAATGGGGAAACGTGACATGCTGTTCGCATGGCTATTTCTTCGCCGTCCGCGGTGGCGCGGCATCGGCACGCGCGATCAATCGCTCTTTATAGGCAAGGAATTCATGGCCATTGCCGGCTGCTTCGATCAAGGCGCGGTGAAGCGTTGGGGCTGGAGGCCGGTAAACGGCCTCTGGGAGCCGGAGACCTTCGCCAGCAGCAAAGAGGCGCGCGCTGCCGCTGAGGCATGGGCGCGCAAGAGAACGCCGCGCCGGCGGCGGTTTTTTTGCTTTACGGGAAAGGGATGACCGGCGCATGAGCAGCTTCGTTCCGGATGATCCAAAAACAATCGCCGCCCGCCGCGCCGAATTCGGAAAGCCAAGCCCATGAAGGCCGTCTCGATAGCCGAGTTCGGCCGCATTGCCAACACATCGGATATATCCGATGTGTCAAACCAAGCCGCGTGCGAATCGTTTGATCCAAAGCAACGCCTGCTCGTCCAAACCGACGGGCCAATCGCGGACCTCGGGATCCAGAACGGCCGCACGATAAGCTTCGTTTTAAGCGACGAATCGGTTGCCCGCGACAATCATACCATTGCGACGGATGGATGGGTTCTCGACGGGTTCAAGGCCAACCCGACCGCGCTGTGGGCGCACGACACCGGCGCGCCGCCGATCGGGAAAGTGAGCAACATCCGCGCCGCAGGCTCGAGGCTTCTTGGCGATATCGAGTTCGCCGACGCGGAAACGTTCACCTTCGGCGATACGATTTTCAAGCTGCTCAAGCGCGGATTTCTGAACGCGGTCTCGGTCGGGTGGAACCCGCTCGAATGGCGGCGCAGCTCCGATCCGAACAGGCCCGGCGGGATAGATTTTCTGCGGCAGGAATTGCTCGAGGTGAGCGTGGTCCCGGTGCCCGCGCTCAAGACCGCGTTGGCGACTGCGCGCGCGGGCGGCATCGATACTGGCCCTCTTTTCGAATGGGCTGAAAAAATGCTCGACGCCGGCGGCTTCGCCGTCATCGCGCGCGCCGAGCTAGAGGCGCTTCGCAAGGAGGCGAGAATGCCGATCGCGTTCAAAAGCCGCGCCGCCGATTGGAAGTGCGGGGCATCGCGCACGCTCCCCCTCGACGAGGATTCGGCATGGGACGGCCCAGCGGCGGAAAAATCCGTCTTCGATGCCTGCGGCTTTGACGGCGATAAGCCGGACACCGGCAAAGCCCGTAAAGCCTTTCTCGCCTATGACGCGGGCGCGCCAAAGCTCAAGGGCTCCTACAAGCTTCCCTTCGCCAAGATGATCGACGGCCGCATGACGGCGGCGGCATCGGGCATTCGCGCGGCGGCCTCGCGGCTTCCGCAAACGGATATCCCGGCCGCCGTCAAGGAGACGGCCCGCGCCGTTCTCGACGCCTACGAGAAAAAAATGAAATCCCTCGACAAGAACTCGGGAGACGATCGCCATGCTGCCAAGTCCAAAACCCGCGCCCTTTGGCATTGCGCGTGGCTCGCCAGCCTCTTGAACGACCTCGGCGTTCTCGTCGATTGCACCGAATGCGAAGCTCTCCGCGAGAGCGACGGCGGCCCCGTCCCGGCGGATTTGGCCGCCGCCATGAAGGCGCTCGGGCAGCGCCTCATCGACATGACGGCGGAGGAAGCCGCCGAGCTTCTCGACGGCGGCGATAATGAGGCGATGGACCTGGCGGCATATGCGGCCGCAACCATTCACGAAAAGCGGCCGCACGCGGTTCGTCTCCTTCGCGGCCTCGACGAAGATGCGCTTTGCGCGCTCGCTATCGCCATAAGGGATCATCTGAACGGGAGCACGGCCGCCCGCGCGGGCGGCATGGAAACCGCCTTTTCCCGCAAGGGCAAAACTCTCTCCGCCGCAACCGAGCGGTGCATTCGCGGCGTCCACGATCATGTCTCGAAGGCGCGCGCGATGATCCGCGGCCTGCTTGAGGATACCGAGGAAGGCGCCCCGGAGGACGAGCCGGACGCCGGTGAAGATCCAGATACCGAGGATGATCCGGATGCCGCGCTGCGCAAGCGCAAGGCCGCCGCCATAAGGGCGCAAGCCGAGCTCCTCATCGCCAGCAACTAGGTTTCCGGGCAACAGCCCAATCGCCGCACCGGGGCGCATCAACAACCCATCGGATATATCCGATGGGTCTGAGCCGCGCCGCCGGTTATTGTCACGTCACGTGAGGTAAATAAATATGGAAAAGCTCGCCGACCTCCGCCGCGAACTCGGCACGGCGTCCGACAAGCACAAGAAAGCCGTCGCCGAACTCAACAGCGACACGATCCTAGCCGACGAGCCGCTTTTCAAGGCCAAGGAAACAGAGGTCGCGTCGACAAGGGCCGCGGTCGAAAAACTCAGGTCCGATATCGCCCGGTTCGAGGCGGCGCGCGCCGCCCGGGCGTCGATGGCAACCCTCGTCGGCGACGATCCCCATGCCGGCGATCAGGACGATCCGCCGGCCGCCAAAGGCTTCGGCCTCGCCGACTTCAGGCCCGGCATGGCGCGCCAGTTCGACGCCTATGTCCGCAAGGCCCGCGCGGCCGAAAGCTTCCGGCCCGACCCCGCGCGCCGCTTCCGCTCCTTCGGCGAGCAGCTCCAGGCCGTGTTCAACTATTCCGTGACGCGCGGCTCGAACATCGACAACCGCCTCGTCCGCGCCCCGACCGGCGCCGGCGAGGTCGATCCGACCGGCGGCGGCTTTCTGATCCAGGTCGATTTCCAGACCGCGATCTTCACGCTCGCCCACGACATGGGAGAAATCCTGAAGCGGGTGAACAAAATCCCGATTTCCGAAACCGCCAACGGGATCAAGATCAACGCGGTCGACGAATCCTCGCGGGCCACCGGATCGCGCTGGGGCGGCGTGCAGTCGTACTGGGTCGGCGAAGGCACGCAGCAGCCGACATCCACGCGGCCGCGCTTCCGCTGGGTCGAGTTCGACCTGAAAAAGCTGATGTCGATCATGTACATGACCGACGAGCTGCTGCAGGATTCAACCGCGCTGACCGCGATCGTCGGCCAGGCGTTCTCGGAAGAAATCATGTTCATGACCGAGGATGCGATCTACGAGGGAAGCGGCGCCGGGCAGCCGCTCGGGATATTGAATTCCCCCGCGCTCGTGACGGTGGCGAAGCAGACCGGCCAGGCGGCCGGTTGCGGCCGCCTGGACGATCCGGGCCGTTTCCGGCGATTCGCAGAATGCCTGTAGGGAGATGCGCGGCACTGGTGCGATCAGCGCATGTTCATGGGGTGCCTGGCTGTTCATCAGAAGTTCGCCCCAAGTGAGATGATGTCGGAGTTGATCAATTTCCAATTCGTGCCTGGATCTTCGCCCTTGCGAAGGCTTTCGATGGCGCGGGTACGCATGACGGTGTCCGCCGGCGTTTCCCCTTGAGGCGCCACGAGATCGCGTGGATCGGCGACCTGCGCGGCGAACGCGGTTTGGTAGGCGCAACCGAAATTCCAATAGGGTTTGTTGCTCCAGTCCGCAGGGGCGCCGCTGCCAATTGCAAGGTCTCTCGGCCATTGGCCGCACCGGTCCGCGACGCTTGCCTTGAGGCCTAAAAAACTCAACCGGACGGGCGCGGCGATATTAGGACCAGCGGGATAGGGAGAGACAATGGTACGCGCATGCACTCCCGCGCTATAAAGCGCGTTGCGGACCGGCTCCACGGGGGGTGTGGCCCCGGCAGGCAATGCCGGCGGCATGATGGTGATGGGTCCGCGGCCGAATTTGCGGTAGAGGCCGGCGAATTCATGCAGCTGCGCCGCGGAATGGCGATCAAATCGGCCGGTCGTTGGCTCGACAAGGATTTCCAGCGTGCGTGGTTCCTCGGCGAGCACGATCGGGTGGCGGACTCGGTAATCATCTTGCGGGATCGAGGATACGGCCATGCGCTCCGTCGTGCCGCAACCGGCGAGCGGGAGCAGCAAGCACAGAGGGAGAAGATTTCGCGCCAAAGCAACTGTTGGGCTAGCTAATTTTCGGGTGGCGCGCGCGGAGAGGATCATGATTGACATCGGATGCTATGCTTTCTTGATTCGATTGCCTTGGCCTCAATCCAGGATGAAGCCGACCGGCCCCTTATAATCCTTGATGGCCTCCGGATTGCCCGGCGAGGCGTAAAGCTGGTTGACCCGACCGAGCAGCCAGGTTTGCGGATCGCTCGCATCGGCGAAACCATCGGTCGGCCTCGCGATTTCGTCGGGTTTAGCCGGTTTGACGATATAAGGGGTCACGATAATCATGAGTTCGGTTTCCTGCTTCTGGTAGTCGTTCGAGCGAAACAGCGCGCCGAGAACCGGCAGGTCGAGGAGCCCCGGAAGACCGTTGATGACTTGCCGCGATTGCGTTTGAAGAAGTCCCGCGGAGGCGATCGAACCGCCCGATGGGATCTCGACCGTCGTCTCGTTCTTGCGGGTGAGAAGTCCGGGGACGAAGGCACCAAAGATTGTCGTGCCATTTGCCGGGTCTAACTCGCTCACTTCCGTTGCGAGATGAAGCAGGATGCGGCCCTCGGAGAGAACCACCGGGGAAAACCGCAAAGAGACACCAAATGGCTGGAACGTGGTGCCGCCTGTGCAACTCCCTGCCGTGGTGGCGGACGCCACCGTGCATTGTGGCACGCTCGGAACCGGTATTTCGCCGCGACGGTGAGCTTCGCGCTCTCGCCCGACACGGCGGACACCGCCGGCTCGGCGAGGATGCGCGTAACCCCATAGCGCTCGAAGGCTTGCAAGGTCGCGCTCAAAGTGTTGGCCGGATTATGCGCCGTCAGCGCGGTCGTCGTGCCGGGTGGCACGGCCGGGTTTTCTGTTCCCGAGGCCGCGATCACGCCTTGGATCGCGAATGGATTAAATTGGGTGAAAGTGCCCCAACTGAAGTTCGCCGAGCTTGTGGTGATGCCGAGCTGCTTGGCGATCTCGCGGCTGATTTCGGCGACGGTCACTTTTAACATCACCTGATCGCGGCCCCGTATGGCGAGCGCATTGATGACGGCCCAGCTGCCCGCGCCCGCGCCCGCCGCCGCCGCCGCCCCCGGCGCGTCGGCGCCTCCTCCGCCATTGAGCCGCGGCGCGAAGCCTTTCGCTATATCGGCGGCGCGCTGCGCGTCTTCGATGGAATCGACGCTGCCAGTCAGGATGATCGTATCGTTGACCGTCCGCACGGTGATTGCCGCCGTCGGCAACGCGGTGCGCAGGATCTGCTGAAGCTCGCCAACATCGCGGCCGATGCTGAGCTCCAAGGCGGCGATCTGGCGGCCCTGCGCATCCAAGGCATAGACGCTTGTTTGGCCAACATTCACACCGATGACGTAGAGCTTTCGCGGCGACCGCACGATGGCGTTCGCCACTCTCGGATTGGCGACGAAGATTTGCGCCGCGTCCCGAGGCAGATCAATGATCCGGGATAAGCCAACACCAATATAGAACCGCTGCGGCGTGACACCGCCGCTTGGCCGGCTTTGACTCTTTTCTTGCGCGTAAACCGCGCTAAAGCTTGCCGGTACTGAGAAGCACGACAATATTACTGCGGCCAGGACTGCGATTAGGCTTTGCATCCGCGGGTTACCTCAAACATGAGTGCTCTTTCGATGTCTCGCACGATCGATTTCCTCTCGCGCGAAACCAATGCGCCCTGTCTTGGATTGCCAGGCCATTTGTGGCTTGGCGGCTACTCGTCCGTTGCCTTCGCGTCGGTCAGGCTGCGCAAGATCAGCGAGAGCTGGCCGGTACGTTGCGCAAGGATGATGGTCTCGGCTTGGGTTGGCGTGAGTTCCAAGGTTGCATTGTTTCCTGCCATGACGCGCTCCCCGTTTTTCTCCTGAATATTTTGGCCAATCGCGAGTACGCGAACGTTGGACAAAATGATCTCGCTGAAAAAAGAATTGCCGTTGCGGGCATCCAGAAAAGTGTGGACCACGTCGACTCTATCGTTCGGCGGCAGAATAAACCCCCCAGCCGTGCTCGAACCTTGCGTGTCGATATTGATTGCCACCGCAACCATGCCGGGGCGCAAGACGGCGGAGAGGAAATCCTGACCTTTGCTCAGGTGCTCGCGCCGCAAGGGTTCTCCCGGCGCGAAACTGGCGCGCGCAGTGAACCCCTTCAGTTCCGCGACGCCATTGGGCGAGTCGCTTTTGCGGATGAGGCCATCCGGGATTTTGTCTTTCGGCCATACGTCCCAGCGCAGATCCGCCGCGTCGACGCGGGTGCCAGCGTCCAGCTCCTTGGCGGCGACCAGCACGTCGTCGGTCAAAGGCGGGGGCGGCGCCAGCGCCACTGCCGGCGGTTTTGGTCTAGCTAGGACCGCGGCGCTGATTCCGGCCGCGAGAGCAATGCCAAGAGTTGCCAAACGAGCTGTTTTCATTGTGATGGTTTGCCTTTCATAGGTAAAGTCGCGCATCAGCGAGCTTCGAGCGGTTTTCGCCTCGTTTCCGGACGCAACGCCGGGGTGGAACCACGCAGGGCGGACGGCGATTACAACATTCGAACGCCAACCTAGGCTTAAAAGGATTATTTCATTTTACTTTTTTCTATAAAAACATTCTGCTTGCGAATTAACAGGGCATAGCCGATATAGTTTTAGCTAAGTTATAATGGCCGCTTTAACAAAATATCCCCTCAAGTGTGGTAGCCGGCGTTCGCGTTCGCAGCGCGGCAAATCGTTCAACCCTTGCCCTCTCATCGGGGCTGTCTGAAATTGTCCCCGGTTCACAGGCGGCATTGCCCAACTCATGCGCCGCATATTGCTGGCGAGGTTCGTCATCCCGGTCTTGCACTGTGCGTAGCACCGTCGATCACACGCGGCCGACTGCGTTGACTGCCGCGACCTTCGATATCAGCAAAATCAAATTCCAGCCGAACGCGACCGGCCGAATCATTCATCGTCAATGTTAGTAAGCAAGCGGCGCTGCTCGAATTTTGCGGCGGCCGCGACAAGGCTCACCGGTCACACCAGCAAGGACGCCGATTTAATTCTGCGCCGAATACTCGAAATCACTAACGCCGTGCGAAGTGCCAGGCACGCCGGGCTTCTCGACCGCTACGAGGAGTAAGCCGACGAGCTTTTGGCGCTGGCAGTGTTGCGGTCCCCGTGCGCGCCCGGATTTCGCCGCGCATCGTCCGCGAATCGGCGAGCCACGCATGGTCATTCCGCTGCCGTTGCCGATGGTCGGTGTCGCCGGCACCGGGCTCACGGTCCCGATCAAACTGGCGTTCCGCGCCGCCGAAGCCAACGCGTATCGGTGCTCGCACCCAGGCGCTAAATCAGCCCCTCTAGGGGCACATCACGGTCATGGCCTAATGCCGATCCCAAATGGGTTGGTCCCCACCGCGACCGTGGCGACCACCTTTTGCTTGGCCGTGCGGATCACCGAAACTTCGCCTGAGCCCTCATTCGCGACATAGGCGTGTTTCCCATCCAAGCTGAAGGCGACCCCGACGGGCGTAAGCCCCACCGTGATCGGGGTCCCCACCGCGGTGTTGGTGGATGTATCGATCACCGAGACCGTTCCGTCGCTGCTGTTCGCGACATAGGCCTGTGTCCCATCCGGAGTGATGGCGATCCCCTCAGGCTTAATCCCCACCGTGACCGTCGTCGCCACCCTGTTGGTCACCGTGGCGATCACCGAGACATTGTTGGAGCCCTTGTTCACAACATAGGCGTGTAACCCGTCCGGAGTAACGGCTACCTCCTTGGGCTTAAGCCCCACCGTGACCGTGGCCACCACCGTTCTGCCGGCGATCACCGAGACATTGCTGGAGCCAGAATTCGTTACATAGGCGTGTGTTCCATCGGGGGTGAAGGCGACCGCAAAGGGGTTAGTCCCCACACCGACCGTGGCCACCACGGTGTTGGCGGAGGTTTTAATCACCGAGACGGTGCTGTCGCTGCTATTCGTCACATAGGCGTGTTTGCCGTTCGGCGCGACGGCTACTCCCTTGGGCTCAACTCCTACCGGGACCGTTGCCGCCACCGTGTTGTTGGCGGAGGCGACCACCGAGACATTGTTGGAGCCCGCGTTCGCCACATAGGCCTGCGTCCCATCCGGGGTGACAGCGACCCCCTCGGGCTTAACTCCCACCATGACCGTTGCCGTCACGGTGTTGGTGGCCGGGTTGACCACCGAGACAGTGCCGGAGCTAGTATTGGTCACATAGGCCGGCGGCGGCGGCGGTACGATGCCGATCCCAATGGGCTGCGTCCCCACCAGGACAGTGGCCACCACCGTGTTGGTGGCCGTATCGATCACCGAGACGGTATTGTTGGGAAAGATGTCCTCATTCGCCACATATGCGTGTTTCCCATCCGGAGTGACGGCTACCCCACTGGGGTTAATCCCCACCGGAACCGTGGCCACCACCGTGTTGGTGGCTGTGTCGATCACAGAGACAGTGCCGCCGGGAGCGATAAAATTTGTCACATAGGCGCGTGTCCCATCCGGGGTAATAGCTACCCCAAAGGGGGTAGTCCCCACCGTGACCGTGGCCAATACCATGTTGCTGGCCGTGGCGATCACTGAGACAGTGCCATTGCCCGGGGAGCTACCAGTTTTACAACGTAGACGTGTGTCCCGTCCGGGGTAATGGCTACCCCCGCGGCGGTAATCCCCACAATGACGGTGGCCGTCACCGTGTTGGTGACCGTGTCGATCACCGAGACAGTGCCGGGCCGGAGCGGGGGGCCGAAGTTAGAATTCGAAACGTACGCGTGTTTCCCATCCGGGTGATGGCGACTCCCGAGGCGCTATTCCCCACCGTGACCGTGGCCACCACCGTGTTACCGGCCGTGGCGATCACAGAGACAGTCCCCGTGCCGCCGAAATTACCATTCACAACATAGGCGTGTTTCCCATCCGGGGTGACGGCAACGTCAACAGGTGTAGTCCCCACCGGGACCGTGGCCACCACCGTGTTGAGGGCCGTGTCGATCACCGGGACAGTGTCGGGTTGGACAGTCGTCACGTAGGCGTGTTTCCCGTCAGGGGTGACGGCTACCTCGTTGGGGAAACCCCCAACGGGGACCGTGGCCACCACCGTGTTGGTGGCCGTGTCGATCACCGAGACATTTTTGGATTCATTATTCGCGACATAGGCGAAGGCCGCCGCCGCCGCCGGCCGGGCGCTGAGGGCGAGCGCTATCGCCAGCACCGTCCATAGGCCCATAAATCCCCGCGCCCATGCTGCGCGGCTTCGGTCACTTTTGTTGCTACGCATAGGATATGCCCTCCCGTTATGAGGCCGCGCCTTCGGTGGCCGGCCGTTTCACTTAACGCGATAATATCGAGTGACTAGCCGTAATAAACCGGCCGCCAGCCAAGCCCGGCGCGAGGCGGGGGCGGTATTGCGCGATCAAAAATCGCTCCAACCGCACGGAAGGATGTTGAATAATTTCCTGGAACTTGGCAATCGTAAAGAATGTTAAGGACCGTCAGCAGGAGCGCAAACTGCCCGGCCCTCGCTGAGCCGCTTTGGTAAATCCCGCCAAGCTTTCGAACATGCCGCGGCCATCGGTCCCGCCAACCAGCGGATCGACGAGATTTTCCGGATGCGGCATCAGGCCAAGAACGTTGAACCGCTCAGAATAGATTCCGGCGATGCCGTTGACCGAGCCGTTGGGATTGGCCTCACCACCCCTGCCGCCCCGCGCGTCAGAATAGCGGAAGGCGACGCGGCCCTCGCCCTCGACGCGCGCGATCGTTTCTCCATCGGCGACGTAATTTCCCTCGCCATGGGAGATTGCCACTTTGATGATCTGGCCTTTGGCATAACGCGAAGTAAAGGGCGTATCGATTCGCTCGACGGTCAAATGCTGCATCCGGCAGATAAAGCGCAAATTGGCGTTGCGCATCAACACGCCAGGCAATAGCCCGGCTTCAGCAAGGATCTGGAAGCCGTTGCAGATGCCGAGAACGAGACCGCCTCGCCCGGCATGCGCGCGCACGGCGTCCACGATTGGCGCCCGCGCGGCGATGGCGCCGCAGCGCAGATAATCGCCGTAAGAAAAGCCGCCTGGAAGTACGGCCAGATCGGTGCCGGCGGGCAGGGCATGTTCGCCATGCCAGACGACGGAAGGTTTTTCACCGGTGGCTTTCTCGATGGCGCGGAGCGCGTCTTGCTCGCGGTTGGAGCCGGGGAAGAGAATAATGGCGGCTTTCATGTGCCGGATATGATTTCCTCGCTGATGCGGGCTTGCGCGGGCAACCGCCTGCTCGCGAAAAATTAGCGGAGTTCCACCTGGAAATTTTCAACAACCTGGTTGGCGAGCAATTTCTCGCAAGCGCTGCGTAGCAATCGCTCTGCCGTCGTTGGATCGTCCGTAGCAAGTTCAATCTCGAATATTTTTCCCTGCCGCACGCCGCCAATACCATCGATCCCGAGCGATTTGAGCGCGCCCTCTATGGCCTTGCCTTGCGGATCCAGAATACCGTGCTTCAGCGTAACCACCACCCGCGCTCTCATCGTTCCGGTTTCCGGTTAATGGCTTCGGCAAGGGCGCGGCATGGCGAAGCCGCTGCTACAGCGCGTCCCGATCAAAATGGAATCATTTGATCGATAAGGATTTGATCAAAATCAAAGAGTTGGAGCATGTCACTTTTTCGGGACATGCTCTCGAGGGCCGGACCGCGAAAAATGGAGTACGGCGAGGCTTTTGCTGAGGTCATTGGAAACAAGTGCAGAGCCGCTGGCCGCGCCGCCGCATGCCGGGAGATACACGATGGCCGGCCGGCGGCGGAATTTTGCTCATTGGACGAGCTTTGGCCCAGTCGCGCGGGGCTGCTCGTTTTCCTGCAAGATCCCGAGTCGCCTCGCGACTTCGGTATACGCCTCAACCAGCCCGCCAAGATCGCGCCGGAAACGGTCCTTGTCGAGCTTATCATTCGATTTGATGTCCCACAGGCGGCAGGAATCCGGGGAAATCTCATCGGCGACGACGATGCGCATCACTTCGCCTTCCCACAGCCGGCCGCATTCCATCTTGAAATCGACAAGCCTTATGCCGACGCCAAGGAAAAGCCCGGAGAGGAAATCGTTGACCCTTATCGCGAGCGACATGATGTCGTCGATTTCCTGCGGGCTCGCCCAGCCGAACGCCGTGATATGCTCCTCGGAAACCATTGGGTCGTTGAGCTCGTCGTTCTTGTAGTAAAATTCGATGATCGAGCGCGGCAATTGGGTGCCTTCCTCGATCCCAAGCCTTGTCGAGAGCGACCCGGCCGCGACATTGCGGACCACCACTTCGAGCGGCACGATTTCCACTTCCCGAATCAATTGCTCGCGCATATTGAGGCGGCGAATGAAATGCGTCGGAACGCCGATGTCGTTGAGATTTTGAAAAACGAACTCGGAGATCCGGTTGTTGAGCACCCCTTTTCCGTCGATGACCTCGTGCTTCTTGGCGTTAAACGCGGTGGCGTCGTCCTTGAAGTGCTGGATAAGCGTGCCCGGTTCGGGACCCTCATAGAGGACCTTTGCCTTGCCTTCGTAAATGCGGCGGCGGCGATTCATTGGGATTAACCGTGGCTTGAGATGATCCATGGGTGGCCGTGGCTCCTTTGAACGTCCTCTGTCCCACGTCCGGACGTGCCATCGCACGAGACGTCAAAGGGGGGCGGGAGCAGTAGGCTATGCGCTTACTTGTCGCCGCGGATGGCAGGGGCCGAGCTTGTTCCGGTCCTGGAGCAAGCTGACCAAACCCAACCTATCCGAAAGCGGATTTCCCTACAATGCCAAGCTAACCTACGCCAGGCTGGCAAATCGAGATTTTCGTAGGATCGATCCCTCCCTGTCGAAATGTACGTTTGATCTTTAGCAGAGATTCGTAATGGGATATAGGAGGAAATCGAGCTGCAACGTTGCTTTGTCAGGCGTAGTGCTTTCGCAAGATATTGCTATTATCGAAGTTGCCGCCTAAATCCGGACATGCAACAGTTGCATGGGGAGTATCATGACGACTTTCGACGAGCGTGAGCATGCTTTCGAAGCGAAACTCGCCCATGACGAAGAGCTGAAATTCAGAGCGAGGGCGCGGCGCGCCAAATGGCTCGGGCTTTGGGCCGCCGGTAAACTCGGCAAAACCGGTGCGGCGGCGGAAGATTTTGCAAGCCGCCTCGTCGCGGCCGAGATCGAGAAAGACAGCGCTGGCCAGATTTTCAAAACCCTACGCGCCAGCTTCGACCGCGCGGGAGTCGACATATCGGACCACGAGATCCGCAAGAAAATGGATGAACTTCTCGCCGCGGCGGTCAAGGAAATCATGAATGTAGCCGCTCGGAAAACCGCGCATCGCGGCAAGGCATAGGGTTAAGGAAGTTTGCCAACCGGTATGGCAGGCTAGCCGATGCAATCGCATTTGCCGTGGTTCACTATTTGCCGGCCAGCCAGCCAGGGCCTGAGCGCAAGGACGATCGGCCGATTTTGAGCGGGATCATGCCCGCTGAAAGGCGGCGGAATTTTTGGCAGCGATATCGCGTTGGCAACCGAGGGGTCAATCGTAATGATAGCGCCCGTTTGCGGCAAAATATCCAATAGATCCGGTATGGCGGTAATCTCTTTGACTTTCCGGAACGACGCCGCGATGCCCGCGAAGCGCGCGAAATTTTCCACGAAGACCGCCAAGCCGCAATCTCCGCCGTGACAGGCAGTTTTCTTTTAAATGACCCTGAAGCGCGGAGTCCATTGCCGTGTGCGAACGGCAGTGCGAATATACCGGTGCGGGCGAGCCGCCGCCGCCGATTCGAAGCCGCGGCCAAAATTGCTTGCTGTGCAGCCTAGAAATCTGGACCCGGGAAGATGAGGAACGAGCCGAAAGCCTGCTTGTCGAGCGGTGGACTGGCTGATTCGCGCGGTGCCCCGGCGCGCTCGCCCAATTTAGGTATGCTGGATCATTGCACCGTTGGCGGGCTGCCTTTTGGAGGTGGCCGCGCAAGCCGACAATCGAACGGGTGGCGGGAGCGATGAAGATCTTAGCGGGCAACTCCAACCTGGCTCTGACGGAGGCAATCGCGGCATATCTCGGGGTGCCATTGACCAAGTGCCAGGTTCGCCGCTTCGCCGATTTGGAGGTTTTCGTCGAGATTCAAGAGAACGTGCGCGGCCAGGATACTTTCGTCGTTCAATCGACCTCGTATCCGGCGAACGATCATCTGATGGAACTCTTGATTCTAACCGACGCGTTGCGGCGCGCCTCGGCACGGCGAATTACCGCGGTCATCCCCTACTTCGGCTATGCAAGGCAGGATCGCAAGCCCGGTCCGCGCACGCCGATTTCGGCGAAGCTCGTCGCCAACCTTATCACCCGCGCCGGTGCCGACCGGGTTCTCACGGTGGACCTCCACGCCGGCCAAATTCAGGGCTTTTTCGATATTCCGACCGACAACCTTTATGCCGCGCCGGTCCTGGTCCGGGACATCAAGGAACGGCTCAAACTCCATAACGTCATCGTGGTGTCCCCCGATGTCGGTGGCGTGGTGCGCGCCCGCGCTCTGGCAAAACGCATCGGCGCGCCGCTTGCCATTGTCGATAAGCGCCGCGAACGCGCGGGCGACTCGGAAGTCATGAATATTATCGGCGACGTTGCCGGCAAGACCTGCATCCTGGTCGACGATATCGTCGATTCCGGGGACACTTTGTGTAACGCCGCCGATGCCATGCTGCGGGACGGCGCCCAGGTGGTCTATGCCTATATCACGCACGGCGTTCTTTCCGGCGGCGCGGTGGCGCGAATCGCCGCCTCGCGGCTCAAGGAACTGGTTCTCACCGACACGATCCAGGCAACCGAAGCGATCCGCGTTTCCAACAATATCCGGGTGGTTTCGATCGCCCACTTGATCGGCGAGGCAATCGCTCGAATTGCGAAGGAAGAAAGCGTTTCAAGCCTGTTTGACTGAGGGACGCGGTTTTCCGCATGCAAGCCGCTAGAGCGGGCGGGGCAGCGCGATCCGCAAAAGACCGCAGCCTGGCTTCGAAGCGATTATCCATCGATCGCGGCGCGGACAAAGCGCGAGAAAGCGGCGAGACCGGCGTCTGCAACCAGATCAGATCGGCCCGTTCGGCAAGAGCTCGGGTGCGACAGAGGAATGGCCGGCGCAACATGGCCAAGAGATTGAGATTTTCTATCATCCTAACTTGCGACCGCTTCAATGATCACTTGCGCCTGGGCCAGGGGATATTCATCGGTCAGCGTTAGGTGGATAAAAACGCGGTGGCCCGGCGGCGTCAAAGTGGCAAGCCGCGCCGCCGCGCCGCCCGTAAGGTGCAACGCCGGCTTGCCGGACGGCAGATTGACCACTCCCATGTCGCGCCAGGCGATTCCAGCGCGAAGCCCGGTGCCGAGCGCCTTGGCGCAGGCTTCCTTGGCGGCGAAACGCTTCGCGTAAGAGGCGGCCCGGCTTGCCCGCGCATCTGATTTCTGCCGCTCTGTCTCGGTGAAGCAGCGCTTAACAAACCGCTCGCCGAAGCGCGCGAGCGAATCCTCGATGCGCCTGATATCGCAAAGGTCGTTGCCGAAGCCGATGATCATTTGGTCACGCTCGGTCAGGCGTCAGCCGCCGTCCCTCGGCGATCGCCGCCCGCATCTTGGCGATCGCCGCGTTAAGACCAATGAAGACCGCCTCGCCGATCAGAAAGTGACCGATATTGAGCTCGACGATTTCGGGCAGGCCCGCGATGGTCCTGGCGGTTGCGAAATCGAGACCGTGACCGGCGTGACATTCGAGCCCTTGGCCGCTCGCCAGCGCCGCCGCCGCCTTGATGCGCGCGAATTCGTGTCCGGCCCTTCCGGCCTCTCCATGCGCGAGCGCGTCGCACCACGCGCCGGTATGAAATTCGATCACCGGCGCTCCGATCGAGCGCGACGCCCGCACGGCCTCTAAAGACGGCTCAATGAATAAGGAGACGCGTACCCCGGCTTTAAGCAGTTCGGCGGTGACGATTTTTAAATGATCGTGGCCGCCGGTGACGTCAAGGCCGCCTTCGGTGGTACGCTCGCTGCGCCGTTCCGGAACAAGACAACAGGCATGCGGCCGCGTATCGAGGGCAATCGCCACCATGTCGCCGGTTGCCGCCATCTCGAAGTTCAGAGGCTTCGAAATCTCCCGCTTTAGCCGCGCCATGTCCTCGTCGCGGATATGGCGCCGGTCCTCGCGCAAATGGGCGGTAATTCCGTCGGCGCCCGCTTCGATGGCAACGAGCGCCGCGCGCACCGGATCAGGGAAGGGACCCCCCCGCGCATTGCGCAAGGTCGCGACGTGATCGACATTGACGCCGAGACGCAGACAACGCGACGCTTCCATTATCCGTTCACCCGCTCGACCTTGCTGACCACCGGCCGTGCCCGCAAATGCGAGATGATCGTGTTCAAATGCTTCAAATCGTTGACCTCGACATCGATCGTCATTTCCCGGAAGTCGGCTGAAAGCGGTTTGATGACGATGTTGTCGATATTAGCCGCATGATCGCCGATCACGGTCGCAATCGTCCCCAAGGTGCCGGGCTCGTTGATCGCGGTGATGAAAAGCCGCGCCGGGAACAACTCATGGCGGCTCTCCTCGATGTCCCAACGGACATCGAGCCAACGTTCCGGCTCTTCGTCGAAGGCGATAAGATCGGAAGACTGGATCGGATAAATGGTGATTCCCTCGCCCGGGGTCAGAATGCCGACGATGCGATCGCCAGGCACCGCGCCGCCGTTCGGGGCGAAGCGGACCGGCAAATCGCCGCGCGAGCCATGAATGGGGATCGCGTTCCGGTTCGGTTCGCCGCCGCCGGGGATCTTGAAGACCAGGCTTGCCACCTTCTTAAGGTTAAACCAGCCGGCTTCCCCGCGCGCGCGCGGGACAACCGGCTTGCGCACGCCCGTGAATTCCGGATAGACCGCTCTGACCACATCGCCGGAAAACATCTCGCCGCGGCCGACGGCGGCAAGCACATCCTCGATCGTTGTCCGGGCGAGCCTTGGCAGCGCGCCTTTTAGCTTGTCCTCCGTAAAGACCTTGCCGGCGCGCTCGAAAGCACGGGTGACGATCTGGCGTCCAAGCGCCGCATATTGCGCGCGGACGGCATCGCGGGTCGCACGCCTTATGGCCAGGCGCGCCTTGCCAGTCATGACAAGACCTTCCCATACGGCCGGCGGCGTCTGGCCTTCGGCGCGCGCGATCTCGACCTCGTCGCCGTTTTGCAATTCGGACAGGAGCGGCGCGTTGCGGCCGTTGATCTTGGCGCCGACCGCGGAATGGCCGACATCGGTGTGAACCGCATAAGCGAAATCGACCGGCGTCGCGCCGCGCGGCAGCGCGATCAGGCGGCCGTTCGGCGTAAAGCAAAACACCTGGTCGTGAAAGAGTTCAAGTTTTGTATGTTCCAGAA
Organism: Methylocella sp.; assembly: GCA_050728755.1. GTDB lineage: Bacteria > Pseudomonadota > Alphaproteobacteria > Rhizobiales > Beijerinckiaceae > Methylocapsa. Next base: position 1,069 of record JBOHJU010000014.1, on the reverse strand, counting down.
ATTCCTCGGGCGTGGCGCCCTCGGCAAGCAAGTCGACCGTGCGGCGCAGCCATTGGTAGGAGCGGCTCTCGCTCGTGAGGCTCTCCTTGCCTTTGATGCGCCCATCCTTGTAGAGGGCGTGTGCGGCAATGCCGTAACGGGCGATATCGTGCATGAGGGCCGTGCGCACCTGAAGTTCGGCGCGCTGCCGGCCCGGCCCTACGACGGTCGTATGGATCGATTGATAGTCGTTTTCCTTCGGCGTCGAAATATAATCCTTGAAACGGCCCGGAACGACGGCCCATTTGGTATGCACGACACCGATGACGCGATAGCAATCATCGACATCCTCAACGACAACGCGGAAGCCGAAAATGTCGGACAACTGCTCGAAAGCGATCGATTTCCGCTCCATCTTGCGCCACACCGAATAGGGCTGTTTTTGCCGCCCTTCGACCTTGGCGTCGATGCCTCTTGCCGCGAGTTCAAGGGTCAGCTCCTTCTCGATCTTGGCGATGATTGTCCCGTTCTTACGGCGCAGATCGTCGAGCCGCGCCGCGATCATCGCGTAGGCATCGGGCATGAGATGGCGAAATGCCAAATCGTCGAGTTCGTCGCGCATCGTCTGCATGCCCATCCGGCCGGCGAGGGGCGCATAGATATCGAGGGTTTCCCCGGCGATCCGCGCCCTTTTGTCCGGCGCCACGAAATGCAGCGTGCGCATGTTATGCAAGCGGTCGGCGAGCTTAACGAGAAGCACCCGAACGTCTTCAACCACGGCCAGGAGCAGCTTACGGAAGTTTTCCGCTTGCGCGGCGCGCTTCGAGACAAGGTCGAGCTTCTTGAGCTTGGTCAGTCCGTCGACAAGACGGCCGATATCGCCGCCGAAAAACTTGTCGATTTCCTCGCGCGTCGAGTCGGTGTCCTCGATCGTATCGTGCAAGACAGCCGCGACGATCGTCGCCTCGTCGAGCTTCATTTCGGTCAGAATGGCGGCGACTTCGAGGGGATGCGAAAAATACGGATCGCCGGAAGCGCGCCTTTGCGCTCCATGCGCCTTCATCGCATAGACATAGGCGCGGTTGAGCGC
>JBOHJU010000013.1:0-22717 GCA_050728755.1 Methylocella sp. | reverse complement strand
ATGCTCAACGACCCATCGCGCAAGATTCTCACGATCGAGGATCCGGTCGAATATGAGATCCAGGGCGTGAATCAGTCGCAGGTGAAACCCGCGATCGGGCTTACTTTCGCCACCGCGATGCGGGCCTTCGTCCGCCAAGATCCAGATGTCATCATGGTGGGCGAGGTGCGCGATGCCGAGACCGCGAACATCGCCGTGCATGCCGCGCTCACCGGCCATCTCGTGCTGACCACGCTTCACACCGAAAATGCCGCGGCGGCAGTGCCGCGCTTGCTCGATCTTGGGGTCGAGGGTTTCCTGCTCAAATCGACATTGCGGGCGGTGATCGCGCAACGGCTGGTTCGCATCCTTTGCGACCGGTGCAAGCGTAAGCGCACTCTCATATCCGAAGACCTTGTCGCCGATCCCCGCTTTGAGGCGCTTGGCCTGCGGTCCGGCGATTGCGTTCACGAGCCGGCCGGCTGCGAGCGCTGCGCCGGCGCCGGCTATCGCGGCCGCAATGGGGTATTCGAAGTGCTTGAATTGAAGGACGAAGTGTACGACCTCGTCGGACCGCACGCCGATGCGCGCGCGATCGATCTCGCCGCGAGACACTCCGGGATGACGACCATGGTCGAGGACGCTGTCGCGAAATGCCGCGCCGGCGTCACCTCCGCCGCGGAAGTTCTTCGCGTCACGACTGTGCGGTGAGCCATGACGAGTTTCCGCTACCGGGCGCTGACCCCTAATGGCGAAGTGGTGAGCGGGTCGATCGCGGCTTCCACGGCCGCGGAAGTCGCCGAGCGCGTCGAATACCTCGGCCTCATTCCGATCGAAACGGTGAGCGATGACGGCGCGAGGGCCGGCCCGCGCTTCGACTTCAATATTCTGTCGCATCCGCGTCCGGAGGACGTGACAATTTTCACCGGCGATCTTGCGCTTCTCTTGCAAACCGGCGCCCGCATCAACGAGGCCCTCGAATTATTAGCGGACGACGCGGATATCGGCCGATTGCGGCCGACGGTTGCCAAGCTCACCGCGGCCATTCTGGCGGGCGAAAGCTTCGCCGATGCGCTGGCCCACCATCCAGCTTTATTTTCGCCGATGTATGTCGTGCTCGCGCGGGTGGGCGAGGCCTCCGGCACGCTGGTCACTATCCTGGAGGTGCTCGCTGCCGAGCGGGTCCGGGCCGAGGCGCTGCGCCGGCGCTTCGGCGACGCCTTGCGATATCCCGCCTTTGTCTTGGCCGCGGCAAGTGCCGTGCTTGTCTTTTTCCTCACTTTCGTGCTGCCGCAATTTGGCGCGGTGCTGCGCGACTTCAATGCCAAGCTCGACCCGATCGTGCTCGGCTTCCTTGCGCTTTCGGATTTCCTGCGGGCGCATACCGCGGCGCTCGCGGCGGCGCTCGCCGCCGTCCTCGGCGGCGGCTGGTTTTCTTTGCGCCGTCCCAAGGTGCGCGGCACGATCATGGAAGCACTCGCGCATTTGCCTATCATCAGCCGGGTTTTGGATTTTCATCGAACCGCCATCTTCTGCCGCAACCTCGGTGTCCTCCTCGCGAGCGGGGTCCCGCTGACGGAGACGCTGCGCATACTCGCCGATTTGATGGCAACGACGGGACGCTCCGCCGCCTGGAGCAAGACCGTCGATCTCGTCCGCCACGGCGGCAAGCTTTCCGACGCGCTCGCCAAGGCAGGGGTGATTCCGCCGATGGCCATCCGGACCTTGCGGCTCGGCGAAGAATCGGGTCAACTGCCCATGCTCGCGCAGCGCATCGCGGAGTTTTACGAGGCCAAGCTTCAACGCAGCCTCGACCGGCTGGTCGGCATCGTCGGCCCCCTGGCGATCGTCTGCATCAGCATCATTGTCGGCGGCCTGATTGTTTCGGTTATGACCGCTCTTATGTCGGTATACCAAGTCGTCGGATGAATAAGGATCAATCGCGATGAATATTTGCAACATGTGGCCGCGCGGCATCCGGCGGCCGGAGCGCAGCGTGGAACGCGGTTCGCGTGCAGCTGAACATGCCGGCACCTCCGGTACCGGGCGTGACGACGGTTTCACTTTGATCGAAATCCTGGTCGTGATCACGATCATCGGCCTGCTCATGAGCCTCGTCGGCCCGCGGGTTCTTACTTTCCTTGCCGAGTCCAAGGTGAAGGCCGCGACCATCCAGGTCCAGAGCTTCGCGAGCTCGCTCGATCTTTTCTATCTCGATCTCGGACATTATCCTACGACCGCCGAAGGCCTTGCCGCCTTGGTGCAACGTCCGGGGGGCGAAGACGGGTGGAACGGTCCTTATTTGCAGAAGGGTTACGTTCCCAACGATCCTTGGGGGCATCCGTATATCTACCGTTCACCCAGCGACCACGGTCCCTATGAGATCGTCTCGCTCGGATCGACCGGCAAGGAAGGCGGGACCGGCTCGGCCGTCGCCATCAAGAGCTGGGAGCGGCGATGAGGCCGCGCCGGGGCGAGGGTGGCTTTACCCTGCTCGAGATGATTTGCGTCCTCGCTATCATAGGAATACTCGCGGCGATCGCCTTGCCGGCATTTCCGCGGGGAACCTCTGGGCCAATGCTCGAAGCCTACGCGCTGGAGACGGCGGCCTTGCTCAAGGCCGATCGCAACGCGGCCATCCGGCGTGGCGCCGCCGTCGCGACGGACCTTAGCGCGATATCCCGGACGATCCGCTCCGGCGCGACCGGACGCTTGCTGCAATTGCCGCAAGACGTCGGGTTTAATGCGATCCTTGCGAGCCAATGTGACCGGCATGCCGCCGGATTGGCAATCGAGTTCCTTCCGTCTGGAATGTCCTGCGGCGGCACGATTTTCCTCTCGCGGCTTGGCACAACCCTCGAAGTCCGCGTCACTTGGCTGACCGGAGGGGTCGAAGTTGTTCCAAGCGATGCCTTTTGAGCGCCGAGGCGAGGACCTAGACGCTAGCGCGGGGTTCACCCTCATCGAAGCCCTGGTTGCGCTCGCCGTGACGGCCGTCTGCTTGGCTGCCATCGGGTTGCTTATGGCGGGCAATATTCGCGGTTCGGGAAGGATCGAGCAGCATCTCGGGCTCGTCGCGACCCTGCGGGCGGTCGAGACCGGCCTTCCCGATCGAGCGAGCCTTTCGGCCGGAACTCTCTCCGGAGAAATGCACGGCCAAGCTTGGTCGGTCGATGTCGCGCCTTTTCCGGGCGATTTCGTTAACCCGCGCGCGGCCCAATTCTGGACACCCCAAATCGTTGTCATCAAGGTACTATCGCCGTCTGGAGCGGCGCTCCGGCTCGAGACCATAATGCTTGGCAGGAGGACCGGCGGGCAATGAAAAACCGGCGCATTGCCGCCCGCCGCCGTGAGTCAAGTGCGGGCGGGTTCACCCTTCTCGAAGCCCTTGTCGCGGTCGCCCTGATGGGCTTTATCCTTGCGACCCTTGCCACGGTCACGGCGCAGTGGATGCCGAACTGGAAGGCAGGCTTCGGCCGCGTCCAGAGGGCCGATCTCCTCGGCCTCGGCCTCGACCGGATCGCTGCCGATCTTGCCGCGGCGGAATTCGTGTCGTCGGGCGGCGCGAATCCGCGGCTTCTGTTCGAGGGTACACCATCGTCGGTGACCTTCGTGCGATCCGCGATTGGCCCAAATGCATCGGCCGGGCTCGAAATTGTGCGCCTTGCCGAAACGGACGACGAGCGGGGCCGCATGCTGGTCCGCAGCCGCACCCCCTTTGTGCCGGTCACGGCTACGGCCCTCGACGAGGGCGGACTTGAGTTCACCAATCCGATCGTGCTGGTGCGCCCGCCGTTTCACGTTTCCTTCGCCTTCGCCGGCCGCGACCGCATCTGGCAAGAAACGTGGCGTGATGTCAGTCAATTGCCAAATGCGGTCCGCGTGACGGTCCGTGATGCCCTAACAGACCAGATCTTGCCGGCCTCAACGGCGACCTTGCTTAATGTGAACGCGCCGGCCGAATGCGTGCGAAGCGCGGGAACCGTATGCGGCGGCCAAAATAACGGGGGAGCGATCGCTAACGGACCAGGGACGGCCCAGCCCGGGACGACCCCGCCCGGAGGACCGGCTTTGTCGCCTCAGTAAGCCCGCGTTGCGCCAAGCGGCCCCTGGCCGCCCAACCCACGCAAGGCGCTATGGCCGCACTTTCCAAGCGGACGCCGGTCCGCGTCAACACCATGCGGGCCAACAGCCACGGACGCTGCGATGTCTCCTCTGCCGCGCCCTACGGGCAAAAATCCGGCGTGAGTACCGCTGTCTTACACGAGCCCGCAAGCGGGGATAAAGCCGTGGTCACGTTCCAGTTGGCATCCTTCGGGAAGCACGCCGCGAGCTGTGTTGGGATGCCCATCGTAACCGTCTGATCACTAGCCATGAAGCCCTTCGGAAGCTTAACCGAAAATCCAACGCAACCGTCCGCCGGGCAGTCAATATCCTTGCCGGCGTAGCCGCATGTGGTATCGCGCTCCGCCTGGGTCAGATTGCCCAATGCCCCGGCTATCCCGACACATTTGGAGGTAAATTTACAGAAAGTCTCTGGCACGCAAAGCTTTTTGGCTCTGTCGGCGAACTCAGCCGCGTAAGCGCTCAGGTTGAGTTTCACGGTCAGGATCCCGCTCGTCGGGTTGTAACGCGGTATAAGGGTTGTTGCGTCGCCGCCAGTGCCCGGCGTGACGACAAAGGGCCCGGTGTCGATGTTGACGCGAATCAGTTTCACGTCGTTCTCTACTTTCGTTGGATCGAGCCCGGCTCCCACGAACATCTTAAAGGTCTGCTCGGTATCCTTGGTGGCATAGACCTCGAAGAAGTCATAGGTCTTCTCCTCGATGAAGACGTTTATTAACGGCCGACCGCCCGGTGCAGGCCACTTGTTCTTCTGTGTATCCAGGCTGGCCGTCAAATCGACGTAGTAATGGCCATGGTTAACCGTCATGGTCTCACGCTGGCAGAGAGCCATCCCCGCCATCCGGATGAACGGCATCTCCGCCGTCGGCGGCGGCTTGCCGCCGACCAATTCCGTGTTGGTCAGGAGCTCGCGGTAGAGCGGCACGCCAAAACACCTCGGGCCGGTGCAGTCCGAGTCCCAATTCGGATCCCGCTTATAGTCAGGCCCGGGGGCGCATACCACGGGCTTGCCCGGCTCTGAAACAGACATCGTTGCGTCATTCGGGTAGACCACGGTGGTGACATACTCGTAGGGGCTGGTTCGCGCCGTGCCGCCAGCGGGAACGGAGCCGTCCGTTTGGCATTCGAGTCCGTCGATCGGGGCATGAAAAAACGGATCCTGGTTAACCGAGATCGTCTTCGCGTAGCCGGTCAGCGAACCGTCATCGTCGGTCAATACGGTTTGCCGGTCGACCCCGGAGTAGTTGTTGAACATGTCGGAGGCTTGGGTGCAGTATTGTTTCGCGACCTTGGTCCCGTTGGTCTGGTATGTGCCGTCCACAAATTGCGGAACGATCACGTAATGGCGAATATCCACATCTTTGAAAAAGAGGTTGTTCGAGTGGAACGTCGGGGGATAGTAAAAGCCGTTCGGCTGCTTCCAGGCGATGGCCGCGTTTTGAATGTAGCAATCGCCTACCGGAATCTGCGTGCCGTGGGTATCAACCTTTACGGCCTTGGGAATTCCATGTGTCGGGGCGTAAATGGACGCTGGTTTCGTGCCAAGATCGTGCTTGGTTATGGCGAGATAGGCATTGGAATCTTCATTGGCGGGGCCATCGTAGATATTAAACATATGCTCGCTCACGCCAAAACTGTCGAAAGGGCCGAGGGGGAAGCTGTTGTCCTTGGAGACGCAAAACGGTCCGGGCGGGACGGAGGTATCGCACTTCAACGGGGTAAACGCGTTGAAGGGGCTCAGAACCGATGCGTACCCATGGTCCTTGTCGGCCGCTTGGGTTTGCCCGGCGAAAACGGTTTTGAGCGCCAGTTCCCAAAGTCCGCCAATCGCCGAGGAACGGGTGTAGTCGCCGCCCCCGACGAACGTAATACCGGCATTCTGCACGTCGGAAATAAAGCTGTTGCTCACCAAGTGCCAGCGGGTCCTGAGCCACATCCCAGCGAAATTTTTCGACGCCCAATTAAAGCTCGTGGTGTAATTGTTAATGACGGTGGGCAGGCAGTTGGTCTTATCTCCGTTCGTACAGAGGGGAGCCGTTGCGTCATCGCATGTGCCCGTGGCCGGGCATTGGGTCGCCTGGTGCGCATCGCCGGGATCGACTTTCGGATAATAACCGTCGGGACAGAGCGGCCACTTCGTCCCAGGTCCGCAGGTTGAGGTGTCTTTGGATGCGGTTGACATCGGAGCAAGGGGATTAAGGACCGGAACGACGACCGTAAATGGGGTGACGGCGCCGGGGCAATTCACCGTAAAGCCCACGGTCTGAAACGAAGTCATCGCCGAGGTGCAAGAATTGCCATCGAAATTCATCAGCGGCGACGACCCGAGGCGCCCCTCAGTCTGCTCCGACGCATAGGACGCCCACTCCTCGTTACGCGCGGGACCGCTGATCGCAGCGGGGATTTCCCAATAGCAGACCCCGCACATGCCGGCGCCCGCGGCCATATTGCCCTGAAAGTCGTTCCAGCCGTTGGTGATCCAGAAGACCGTGGGGTTGTTCTTGTCGCTTTCGAACTTGACGCTAAGGCCACCGGTCTCATCCGGAGACGCCAGGAGACCGGGAACGTTGCGTGGATTCTGCGCGTTCGTGACAGCGGCGCGGGCGAAGACCCCAAGATTGGAGTAGAATTGATTACCGGTTTCCACCGCGTCTTCGAGATAGAAACCGTGGCCGATCGAGAGATAGCCAACATTGCGTTGAAGCGTAACACCCTGCGTCGCGTGGACCGTGATCCATCGGGTCATGGATTCGTTGATGGAGGAATCGGTCACGAAAGTGTTTAGGGGCGTCGTCCGCGCGAGATGGAAGTGCATAGGATAGTGGCCGATCTTGCCTCCCTGCCCCAACTGGCGAAACTCGACTCCCTGGACCTTGAACTCCGCGAACCCTTGCCGCACGATCGTATGGCCGCCGAAATAATAGCCCGGCGTAGTAGAAGGGGAAGGAAAGGGCTCGCCTAGCGCGTCGCCCGCCGAGACAATTCGAATACTGCGAGTCAGCAGGCCCACGGCCGCCCGCGTCTCCGCGGCGGTCTTGGTGATATTCAGGCGGGACGGAAGCGCGGCGAGGGAAAACTGCTCGCCATTGTGGGTCCACTTCACCCCTTGAGGTGCCGCGCAGTTCGGCGCGTTATAGTTGGCGTCAAAGTTTATCGTGTTGCCTTTACCGCCGGGGCAGATGACCAGCTCCTCGGAATGGTTGGGAAGGTAGTCGGTGGTTGTGACGACGATGTGATCCCCCGGTTCCCAGTCAACCGGACTAGCGACCGTGAGGCTCGTCGCCGCGGGCCCGGGCCCGGGGTCGCTGCCAAGGATTGTCGCTGCGAGCCGGACCCAGCTTGTGCCCGAGTCTTTGGGCAGAAGCGAGACACCGTAAACCGCCCCCTTCTTGCCGAAGAGCTTCAGCGTGCCGCCTTCGGAAACGGCGAGTACCTTATAGCCAAAGTAGCCCACACTCTTAGTTTCGGTATTCATGCCGTCGTCAAAGGGCAGGGCATCGTACTTATAGAAATTATCCGTATAGAGGGTGCCGAGGGGACCGCCGGGCAGACCAACCGCGGCCCCATTAGCGTCCCAGACGTTAGCCGGGATGCCGCACGGGGGATTTGTCGCGGAGTTATTTGACCTGCATTGTATCCCGACTCCGCCAGGGCCCGGCTGTCCCGGCCCATAAATGGTCTCGTCCTTGCCATAAAGATGAATGGTCAGCACCCCACCTTTGGCGCCGAACGGATTGGCAGGCGAGCCGGCAACCAGGCTGCCGCCATATTCCACCAGGATCGATTTGGCCCAAAAGTGAATTCTCAGGTTAAGGCTATTTGCTGCTTCTTCGAACTTAAGCTTGCCGCCGCTGACAATATTAACATTGCGATATTCATACTTCCCGCCCCCCACCGTACATTCGTTGTCGATCAGCAGGTCCTTGCCTGTGCCGGGAGCCAGGATTCCGCCGGTGCACTTGTCGGGCGCATACTGCGCCTGGGCCGGATTGGAGCCGGCGGCCGTGAGCGCTCCGGTGAGCAGGATCGCAACAGTCACCCGCATCAGAGCTTTCATCGATGAAGGAACTAAAGGCGAGCACTAGAAAGAGCAAACGCATAAATACCTCCCGGATATTCCGCCAATTAGACATCCTGTTGCAACCGGCTGCCGATCTTTCTTTCGCGAACCATGACGACTTGTGGGCAGAAACATGGCAGAATAATGGCAGGAAGATAAGCAATGGCTAAGAGTCTGTCCGAGCCCGGGCCGGTTCCGCCGCCCCAGTAAGCCGCGTTGCCCTGACGGCGAAACTCGTGCACGATGCTTTCGCCGGACTTTCCAAGTGGATACCCGTTCGCATCAGAAAACGCGGCAAAGTGAAACTCGGTAGGCTTCTGGCCGCCCCCGTTGCAACCCAGCGGCACCGCCGCGCGTGGGTGACGATTTAGCAAAATCGACACCCCTGATCAGGGGGTGCGAAAAACGACGGTTATGGTTGGGATGGCATTGGGCATCCATTCGGCCCAGTGAATAATAGCTCAAGCATGATCTTGAAAAATTTGTAGAGTTTGCCGATAAGATTATGCCAGCAGACATATAGATAAGGACCATTGGCGATCGAACTTGAAGCGATCATGGTCCACGGTCACTTTTGCCGGTCCGTCCTTTGCAGCCGGACTCGCCCGAGGCCGCGAAAGCGGTCCCATGTAAAGAGACCATCTGACATTAGAAATTTGGTTGAAAGAATTCGCTTTCAAAGAATTCGCTTTGAGAAAATGGGGCAAGTGAAACTGAAGAGCCATTTCATGTCCCGGCCGGAACATAAAGCAGCGTTAGGCCCTGACGGCTTTATTATCGTCGCGGTGCTCTGGATTCTCGCCGCCCTTTCGGCGCTTGCTGCCGTCTACGCGGTGTATGTCGCCAACACGGCGGTCGCTGCGCGCGTTTACGACGCCAGGCTCGATGCCGAAGCTCTGATTACCGCGGGGCTCGAACTTACCGCCTACCGGCTGATTGGTCTCGACGACGCTTCGCGCCCAAGTTCGGGCGCCTTCGACTTCCAACTGGGACGATCCCATGTTGGCGTCGAATTTGTTTCCGAGGGGGCGCGAATCGACCTCAACCTCGCGCCCAAGGCATTGCTTTCCGGCTTATGCGTGGTTCTCGGTGCAAAGCGTGGGGACGCGGATTCCTATGCGGACCACATCATTGCCTGGCGGACAAAGGCGCCCCCCGGAAGTCAAAACCCGGAAGCCGCCGCCTACAAGGACGCAGGCCTAAATTACGGGCCGCGGCAGGCTCCCTTTCAGAATACCGCCGAATTGCGGCTTGTGCGGGGTTTGCCGGCGGCGCTCGTGGATAATGCTCTCCCCTTTGTGACGGTTTTCAACGGCCGGGCGGAAATCGATGTCAACGAGGCCGCCCCGGAAGTGGTCGCGGCCTTGCCCAACATAAACTCGAACGTGGTCGATGAAATTCTCAAGCAACGCGATCCGCAAAATCCGCAGAAGGTTTTGGGTCTGCTTGGCACGGCGGCTTCGAGTGTCGCGGTTGGCGGGCGCAAGGCGACACGGGCCGAAGTTCACATCACCCTTGACACTGGCCGCAAGGTGAACGCCGATACCGTCATCCTCATTACCGAGAATAATAGCCTAGAGCCCTATCGCGTCTTAGCCTGGCGCGACGATTTCGATGGCCCCATCTAATTTAGGACTAAGGACGGAGATTTAATGAACTCCTATCGCGCTATTGTCGAAGCCTTGTCCCGCTGGATCGACCAGGTTGCAACGACAATCGTCGAAGGCCGTGAATCATTGCGCACGAGGCGTCACTACCGGCTTGTCGAGCAGGAGGACGGCGCTTTCGTTCTGCAAGCGAACCCGCAAGGGGAAGTTTTGGACGGGGCGATGGAGCCCGTTCACATCGTCGACGGGCATATCGATGCCTCCGTTTTGGCCAAACTAACGGAAATATTGCGCGGAGCCCACGTCGAGCTTGTGCTGCAACCCAATCGTTTCATGTTCCGGCTGCTCGAATTGCCACGCCGCGCCTCGGATTTCCTCGAAGGGATTATCCGCGCCCAGATCGACCGCCTGACGCCTTGGAGTTCCGCCGATGCGGCCTTTGGCTGGTATCCTTCGACTGAATCCGGCACCGACCGGATGGCCGTCACAATCGCCGCGACGGCGCGGACGCTGATCGCGCCGTTCGTTCGCGCGGTTGCCGGTCTTGGCGCCGACACGATCGTCGTATCGGCGGCATGGCAACAACCCCGGCCGGATATCGCGGCGATTAAGATATACGAACAGAAGACCGGACAGGTGGAAGGACAGCGCCGTATCCGGCGTCTTCTGATCTTGCTGCTTGTTGGCGCTGGCGCCCTCAGCGCCGTGTCGGTCGCGGCGAATACCGTCGCCGGTGGCGTGATCGAGACGCAACGAGACGATTTGACGCGCCGCATCGCCGAACGCCGTGCCGCGACCCGGCCGGGCCACGACGGGGCGAGCGAGGCGGTGCTCGATTTGCAGCGGCACAAGCATGAAACGCCATCGAGCGTTATTGTCATCGAAGCCTTGTCGCGGCTGCTGCCGGACGATACTTATCTGACCGAGCTCAGAATCCTCGGCGACAAGATGCAGATCATCGGCGTGACCCGAGATGCCCCATCCTTGATCCGCCTCATCGAACAGACCTCGCATTTTAGCCGGGCGACCTTTTTTGCCCCGACCACGCGATCGCCATCGGATTCGGGCGAGCGTTTCTCCATCGAGGCTCACATCGAGCCGGTTTATACGCCAGGTCTATGATCAGCCCCATGCTCCGCACCCATCCGGCTCAAAAGCTTTTTACCCGTGCGCACGCCTTGCCGCTTTTGGGTTATGCCGCGCTCGTCATGGGTTTGGCCGTTACTACCTGGCTCGCGCTTGCAAGCCTTGCCGGCGATTACGCGGATTACAGGACGGCCGCGGATTTGCTCGACCGCCTCGAAGGCCGCAAGCCTCCGGCCGGACCGCCCGGCCTCGCGTTCGGCGTGTCCGGCTCGCCGTTTCTGGAAGGGCCGACCGTGGAAGTCGCCGGCGCGGCGCTGCAACAGCGGGTCGTTGCGGCGGTTAGGGATGCCGGCGGGAACGTGCTGTCCTCGCAGGTCGATTTGCAAGGGCCGCAAGCCAAGCAAGGCTACGTCAGCCTCTCGGTAAACTGCGAGGTCGGCCAGAGCGCCTTGCAGCAGTTGCTTTACAATCTCGAATCGGGAATGCCGTTTTTGTTTATTGACCAACTCGTGGTACAAGTGCCGCAGTCGATTGGCAGAGCAGGCATTGAGGCGGAAGCTGCGCGGATGCGTGTACAAATCGATGTCTCGGGGCAATGGCAGGTGACCAAATGAGACGGCGTTGCGCTTGCGTGATCGTGGCAGTGGCCGCTTTTTCCGTGGACGAAGCCATAGGCCAGGCGGCCGGCGCGACCCTGCGGGAAATGGCCACCGGTCAAACCAGCCCAAACACGGCGCAACCCCCTGCCGCCGCCAAGGATGCGGGCGCGCGGCAGCCTCCGCCGGGCGGCAATCCGCTGTGGGGGATTCCCATTAGCATGCTCGACGCCACGCGGGAACGGCCGATTTTTTCGCCGTCCCGGCGGCCGCCTATGCCGCCTGTCGTGGCCCAGCGGGTCGCAGTGGCCCCGCCTCCGCCCAAACCGGCCGAACCCGAGCATCCGCGCCTCACACTCGTCGGAACGGCGATCGGCACGCCCGAAAATGTCGCGGTTGTGCTCGACCGCACCACGAAAGCTATCGTTCGTCTCCATATCGGCGAAGCAGCCTCGGGGTGGACTTTGCGCTCGGTTGATTCGCGGACAATGACAGTCGAGAAAGATAGTCAAACCGTGACCCTGGCTCTACCCGCGCCCGGAGCGGTGCCGGCAAATCCGCTGCCTGTTCCGGAAGCTTCCAGGGTCGGCCAGGAGTTTTGAGCTACGGTTGAAGCGCTCTAAGCTCGCGTTTACACACTGGTACACACTGGGCGGCGCGGCAAACGCCGGTTTGCAATAAGCCTCTCCCCATGGTAGCGATAGCGTGGCGTTTGTTTAAGTGCCGCTGTGTCGTACCCTGTTTGCCAGAAGCGGCGCCGCGGACGCCAATCTCAAAAAACGTTACAACGAAAGGGAATGCTCATGCGCAAACGACTCCTGACGGCGGGCGCAATGGCGGGTCTGTGCTCGACGGCCGCTATGGCTGCGCCTATGCCTCTGATTACGATTCCGCCCAGCTGTGCCGCGGGTGGGCTCTCAGCGGCCGATCATGCGACATTCAAAGCCCAGCTTGCAGCAGCAGTTAAGAAAGCTGGCAACGGAGGCCTCGGCTTCAATGGGTGGGCGACCATCGTCGCCAGGGACGGCACGGTTTGCGCGGTCGCCTTCTCGGGCAGCAGCCGAGTGGATCAATGGCTGGCCAGCCGGGTGATTTCCGCGCAAAAGGCCGCCACGGCGAACAGTTTGAGCTTGGGCGCGGTGTCCGGCGCCAGCACCAAGGGACAACTTGCGTTGTCCACGGCCAATATCTACGCGGCCACGCAGCCCGGGGGCAGCCTTTACGGCTTGCCGAATAGCAATCCCGTCGCCGCTGCGGGAGCTTATGGGGATAGGATTGACACCGGTACCGGCGCTTACATAGGCCCCCTCAATACTGCAAACTATGGCACGGCCACCGATCCGATGGTTGGTCAGGTCATCGGCGGCATCAACGTCTTCGGCGGCAGGCTCGCTCTGTACAACGGCAGCAAGAGAGTGGGCGGCGTCGGCACCAGTGGCGATACGTCTTGCACGGATCACATGGTCGCTTGGCACCTTCGCCATGATTTGGTCCTCGACCTTCTAGCGACGGGGGCCATCATGGGGCCGGCGTCCCTGTTCGCGGGCGACACGACCCATCCCGACAACATCATTTACGACATCACGCCTAATCCCAACGGAGGCACGGGCATAAGCGCCAGCGGTTTCGGCCACCCGACGTGCCTGAACAACCCAGTGATTAACCCGACGACGAAAACCCCCACGTCTCTTCCACGGGTGCGGTAACGCTAGGAGGGACTCGGCCGCATTGCTGGCGATCAGATAGGGGAAGCGGCATGTCGCCGCCTCCCAATTTTAATGGGCGTACCGCTAACGGATTGCGTCTCGTTAAACACATGTTGGAAGAATCGGGTAAACTTGGTTTAATAGCGTGGTTGGATAATGACCACGTATGCTTCTCCACGCCCGACGTTATTGATTTCAGGTCATATCGATGCCGCTGAGTAAGGATCAGCAAGAAATATATCTCGCGATCTGGTCGAAAGCCGTCGATACCCAGATGCACTTCAATGAGATGTCCGTAAAGTCCCGCCAGTTTGGATTAGGCTTCGTAGCTGCCGCACTCGGCCTCGGAATCGTGCTTTTGACACGGGGCGAAGAGTTTTCGATCGTTTTGCCATGGTTCGGAGGATTCAATCTCCACGCTACCGTGCTGGTCGCATTAGCAAGTGCGTTTGCCCTTTATGCGGTGAAGTGAGGAACCATTTGCACTCCTCGAAACTGAAACTGTCAAGCGAATCTATCAAGGCGTTCCTGCGCCCTTAGTCGCGAAAATTTTGGATCCAGCGTTTCACGCCTTTAACTCAAGCCGACGGCGAAATATTAGGCTGTATCCGACGGTACGGGAGACGCTGGACGTCCTCGCATCATCCGATCTGCGGCTGATCGCGCACACCGAGAGCAAACTATATGGCGTAGTTGACCGTCTGAACCGACTCGATATTTTCCGCTACTTCTCGAAAATATATTGCCGCGAACGAACAAGCTCTCTTCATCCTCCCCCGAACATTGACGGACGATGGCTCGACCGGTTCCCGATGGACAAAGTCGTTGAACTCTCGCACCATCAGCGGAAGCCTAACCCAGAGGTTCTGCTAGAAATCTGCACAATCGAAAGAATCGACCTTGACGATGTTACATATATCGGAGACAGCATCGCTCGCGATGTTCTTATGGCCAGAAAAGCTAATGTCTTTGCTGTGTGGGCGGCGTACGGCTCAAAACCTGATCCCGCAATGTATAAAGACCTTGTGCGCGTATCTCATTGGACTGAGGCCGAAGTAGCTCGCGAGCGACAGTTAATTGAAGAGGCCAAAGATTGTCGACCTGACTTCACTGCGGAAATATTTGCGGATATTATCGACGTGCTTGAAAATAAGGCTATGTCGTCGAAGAGAGTGGATTGCTAATCGCATGACAAGAGCAGTCGTTGGCATCATTGGCGGATCGGGCGTCTATGGCCTGCCAGGGCTCGAAGATATCCGCGAGGAATGGGTGACGACGCCTTGGGGCGAACCGTCGGACGCGCTTCACTTCGGCCGGGTAGGCGCCACCGAAGCGGTGTTCCTGCCCCGCCACGGGCGCGGCCACAAATTGTCGCCGTCAGGCATCAATTACCGCGCCAATATTGACGCCCTAAAACGCGCCGGCGTGACCGACATCGTTTCTGTTTCCGCCTGCGGTTCGTTCAAGCCGGAGTATTATCCTGGGCTTTTCATGCTCGTCGATCAGTTCATGGACAGAACATTCGCGCGGGCTAGCTCGTTTTTCGGCAATGGTTGCGTCGCCCATGTCTCAATGGCGCACCCTGTGGCACCCTTGCTGCGCGACAGAATCGCGGCGGCGGCGGCGGCCGAAAACGTCGCTTTCGTCAACGGCGGGACTTACGTCTGCATCGAAGGCCCGCAATTTTCTTCGCGCGCCGAATCGCTTGCCTACAAGGCCGGCGGCGGCGATGTCATCGGCATGACCGCGATGCCCGAAGCCAAACTCGCCCGCGAGGCGGAGATTTCCTACGCAATGATCGCGATGGTCACCGATTTCGATTGCTGGCATCCCACGCATGATAGTGTCGATGTCGCCTCGGTCATCAGAGTCGTTGAAACCAACGCCGGAAATGCGGCAAGACTTCTGGCCCGGCTGCTGCGTGATTTTCCGGCGGAGCACGAGCCCTGTCCGGCCGGTTCCGACCGGGCGCTCGACCATGCCTTGCTGACCCAGGCCCCGGCCCGCGACCGGGACCTGGTGAAGAAGCTCGAAGCGATCATGCAACGGGTCAATCATTCATGACCCTCGACCTCAAAGACATGATCCGCACGATTCCCGATTATCCAAAGCAAGGCATCATGTTCCGGGACATCACGACGCTTCTTGGCGACGCCCGCGCGTTTCGCCGCGCGATCGACGAATTGGTGCAGCCATGGGCTGGAACCAAGATCGACAAGGTCGCGGGCATCGAAGCGCGCGGGTTTATCCTGGGCGGCGCCGTCGCGCATCAGCTCTCGGCCGGCTTCGTCCCGATCCGCAAGAAAGGCAAACTGCCGCACACCAAGGTGTCAATTGCCTATTCGCTCGAATACGGGCTCGACGAGATGGAAATGCACGAGGATGCCGTGACGCCCGGCGAAAGAGTAATCCTTGTTGACGATCTCATCGCGACCGGCGGCACGGCGCTGGGCGCGGCCGGGCTTTTTAAAAAAATTGGCGTTGACGTGGTGGCGGCCTGTTTCGTGATCGATCTGCCGGATCTCGGCGGCGCCAAGAAGATCAAGGCGCTAGGCGTGCCGGTCAGAACGCTGATGTCGTTCGGGGGACATTAGAGCATGTCCCGAAAAAGTTGCTCGACTTTTTCGATTCTGACATGCTCCAATTCGTTGAATTTGAGCGAGTCCTTGTCGATGAAATGATTCCATTTGGTCGGGACGTGCCCTAGGGAGACGGCCGCAAGCCGGGCCGTACTGAAGCTGAAGCCGCTTTCCTCCGTGGCGAGGTCCCTGGGAGAGTGGATACGGCTTGCGTCGAGCTTGGAAGGCGCCTTGTGCAGCCGCGATAGAAAGGGATCGGCAGCGGGCCGGGCTTGCAATTAAGAAACCAGCCGATCGGTCACGCTGCGCAGGGCCATTCAGGCCGGCCCGTCGCCTTGCCAGCACAAACCCTGCACAAACCCTGTATTAAGCCTAATGAAAGATTAACTCCCGCGGGCCGGCGAACTGACCTATGACGGGAAAAATATAGCCGCGTGCGGGCTCTGTTTTCCAGCCACACCACTTAGATTGGCCTCCGGCGAAAAAGGCGCGTGATGGTCCAAACGCCGTTATTTTGCGAAGAAAAGACCGTCTCGTTCGGCGAGAAGCTGGCGGCGTCCGAACAGTTCATGGTTCTTTTCCAGGAGGGAATGGATCTGGTGAGCCGGGCGGCCACCTACCTCGACGGCGATGGCCGCGAGGAGGCGAAGCTTCTGCCGCGCCCGGCGGCGGTCGCCTATGCGGTCGAAAGCATGCGTTTGACGACAAGGCTAATGCAGATTGCCTCCTGGCTGCTCCTCCAGCGCGCCGTCAACGAAGGCGAACTAAGCCGCGCCGAGGCCGCCGCCGAAAAACGCAGGATTCGTTTGTCCGAGCAAGGCGTCGTGTCCAACAAGGATGTTGTCGTCCGCTTGCCGCCACGCCTGCGCGACCTCATCGCGAAATCGCTTCGCCTGCAGGCGCGCATTATCCATCTCGATCTTTCGATCTATGAGGCGCGCGACGCGCGCGGCAAGGAAAGCCCGCCGCCGAGCCCGGTCGAAACCCAGATCGAGCAGCTGCGCGCCGCGCTCGCGGCGAAGCGCGTGCCGTCGCCGACAATGTGAAGATCGCGCGGGACTCTGGTTGTGAGAGACAGGTCAGATCCGGGCCAGCGAGGAGGGCGCGCGGATAATTCCAGACCTTCGCGTCGCCAGTACCGGCGTCGGCGATGCCCTCGCGTTCCGGCGCCGCCAGAGGTAGATGATTTCAAACTATCGCGTCTGCCAGGACGCCATCGCGTCATCCAGGGCGCGCTGTCCCGAGGGTCCTTTTTCGAACGTTAGTTTTGCGATATGGCCATTGGCGAGAACCATCGGAACATCCAACCACTCGCGCGTTCGCAGAAGATCGAGATTGGATGCCTCGGCGTCGCCGCGGGCGAGGCCGACGAGGAAGGAGTTCTCCATGACCGGCACCGTAATTCCCTGCAGCGACTCTCCTGTCGGGTTATCTTCGCGGCGCATCTGCACCACGCTGATCTGCTTGATATTGCCCAAGGGGCCGTCGTGCGGCATGGCAAACATCAGCTTCACGGTATGCGACGCGGGCAGTGTGGCGTCGAAATTTTTTTGAAGCGTCATCGCCACTTGCAGCTTTTCTTCAGGAATATCGATGTCCGCGCGAACCGCCATGCTTAGCGGCTCATCCGGTCCATTGCTGACGTTTTCGACCCGCCAGACGACGGTGCCAAGAAAAGTTTTTACCTTCGACGGCTCTTCCGGCGCCTCGACGAGGAGGGCCGCGCGGTGGGCGACGGGAATGGGAGGATTGACGGGTCCCGCACCGCCTTTGCCGGCATCGCCGCGATCTGCGGTTGCCGAAGGCGCATTGGCCAAAGCTGGCGCGGACCCGGGTGACGCGTTGCCGGCGCCGATGCGGTCGACAATTTTGCCGCCAGCGCTGGCCTCGCCCTGGGTCGATGGCGCAGGCGGTTGCGGGCGCAAAAGATCTTCGGGGCGGTCGCGCAGCTTATAGGCGGCGATCGCGACAAAGGCGACGACCAGACCGACGATTCCGCCGACGACCACAAGGCGCCTTGCGGCACCGGCATCTCGCTCTGGCCGAGGCGCGAAAGGATGTTGAGCGTCAAGCCGCGTTCTTGCCGCGGGTTCGAAACTATCGGGGCGTGGATTTGGCGCTTCCGCGGCAGACGCTTCAACGGCGGGCGCTTCCAAAGCCTGCGCCTCAGGACCCGACAGTTCCGGCGCGAATGCATCGAAATCGCGCCCGGCCGAATCATTTTGGCAGGGAGAAGCGGTGCTTGT
Source organism: Methylocella sp. (assembly GCA_050728755.1). Lineage (GTDB taxonomy): Bacteria > Pseudomonadota > Alphaproteobacteria > Rhizobiales > Beijerinckiaceae > Methylocapsa. The sequence continues at coordinate 4,733 of JBOHJU010000013.1, read as the reverse complement.
TGGCGGGCCTCGAGGCTCGCTCTTCGCGGCAGCGCGCTTCTCCGCGGTCCGCGCCGCCGGAGCCGGGTTGCGGGCCGAAGGCGGCGCAGGCCGCGGAGGTTTGAACGTCGGCCCCGGCCGCGAATCGCGTCGAATTTTGAGGGGGCGCGCAGGCGGTGGCGGTTGCGCGGTTGGACTACCACCCCGCCCGGACGGAGAGGGGCCGAGCGGATCTCGGTCCGGCGGTTCAGACAACGGCGCCGCGCTTGGCTCATGGCCCGGGGAGGAGCCGGCCGGACTCCCGGCCATTCGCCCAAGGCCGGCGAGATCAGGTTCGGCCAGGGGCGCGCCGCTTCCGCTACCTGGCCGCGACGCAATTTCCGTTTCAAGCCGGGCGACTGCTACTTCCAATGCTTGCGCTTCGCGCTCGATCGCCGCCTCCGGCACCGGCGGATCGAGCTTGCGCAATTGGCCGAAAAGCGCCGCGCGCGCCCGCTCGTAAATGGCGCGGCGTGATTCGGCCGTCGAATCCGGCAGGCCCGCGACGGCCTTGGCGAGCAGCGGGTAATAGTCAGCCATCTCGTGTTGAGAGCATTTGATCGGCCTTCCGTCAATCCCGCCGCGGAACTTTGCCAATCAGTCGCGGAAGGGATTGCGAACGAGGATCGTATCGGCGCGCTCCGGGCTGGTCGAAAGAAGCGTGACCGGGGCCTCGATCAATTCCTCGATGCGGCGTACATATTTGATCGCCTGTGCCGGAAGCGCCGCCCAGGAGCGGGCGCCGGCCGTCGTCTCATTCCACCCCTCGATTGTCTCATAGATTGGAGCAACTCTTGCCTGCGCCGCCTGGCTTGCCGGCAATCTGCCGATGCGCTGGCCATCGAGATGATAGCCGACGCAGACCTTAATCTCCTCGAAGCCGTCAAGAATATCGAGCTTTGTCAAGGCAATACCGTCTATCCCCGAGGTCTTTACCGCCTGGCGGACGAGCACCGCGTCGAACCAGCCGCACCGCCTGCGCCGCCCCGTGTTGGTTCCGAATTCATGCCCCCGGTCGCCGATCCGCGCGCCAATCACATCGTTGAGTTCGGCCGGGAACGGCCCGCCGCCGACTCGCGTCGTGTAGGCCTTGGCGATTCCCAGCACGTAACCGATCGCCTTTGGGCCAAGGCCAGATCCCGTGGCGGCATTGGCGGCGACCGTATTCGACGAGGTCACAAACGGGTAAGTGCCGTGATCGACATCGAGCATCGCGCCTTGCGCGCCTTCGAACAAAATGCGTTTACCGGCGCGCCGCGCGGCCTCCAGCAACTCCCAGGTCGCATCCATGAAGGGAAGAATCTTGGCCGCGACGCAATCGAGCTCGGCGCGAATGGCCTTTGCCGTGACAGGTTCGAGCCCAAGCCCGAGGCGCAGCGGGTTGTGATGGGCAAGCAGGCGGGCGATTTTTTGATCCAAGCTGTCCGGCTCGGCCAAGTCCATGAGCCGGATCGCGCGCCGTCCCGCCTTGTCTTCGTAAGCCGGCCCAATGCCCCGTTTGGTGGTCCCGATCTTCAACGCTTCGACATTCGAGGATTCGCGGTGGGCGTCGAGTTCGCGGTGCAAGCTAAGGATCAGCGTCACGTTTTCGGCGATCTTTAGATTGTCCGGCGAAACCTTGATGCCGCGCGCGGCGAGTGCCGCGACCTCGTCGACGAAATGATGCGGATCGAGCGCGACGCCATTGCCGATGATCGAGAGCTTTCCGGGGCGCACGACGCCAGCGGGCAACAAAGTGAGCTTATAGACATTGTTGTCGATGACGAGCGTATGCCCGGCATTGTGGCCGCCCTGAAAGCGCACCACGATGTCGGCCTCGAGCGACAGCCAATCGACGATCTTGCCCTTGCCTTCGTCGCCCCATTGGGCGCCGACCACCACCACATTCGCCATCGACTTAATCGCTTTCGCCGCGGTCCCCACGTTACATAGAACCCAGTCCCTCACCCTGAGGAGGGCTCGAAGAGCCCGTCTCGAAGGGCGAGGGCGCCTCGCGCCCCGCGCGGCCCATCCTTCGAGACGGCCTTACGGCCTCCTCAGGATGAGGGCGAGGCTTTTGAAACAGGCTCTAAGCAAGAGCCGCCGACAAGTGCCGCCAAAAATAAGCCCGGCGCAAACTGGCTGCACCGGGTCCATTGCGGGAACGAAGTACACTTTTGCGCGGCCGGAGTAAAGCTTTGTCCGGCCTGCGTGGGCGGTTTTCGGGACGCGCCTGTCTTTACCCTAAGCGGAAGTCGCTCCGCAGAACCGCAGCTTGGGCCAAGCAGACACAGCGTGATTTCGCATTTCACCATAAGTGGAAAAACAATCGCATTGGCGTGACCCGAGCCGGTGCACTTGACACTCCTGGCATTGTCATTGCACGGTGAGAACCGATTCTGCGGCGATTTGATTATGTACTGCGCGCCGGGCTTGTTCTCACTCAGCTTGCGTAGCTGAATTTCGGTTGCCAACCTGCAGCGCCTTCCGGAACAAGATCAAAGAGGTGCCAGACACTGCAGAAATCGTCGCCATGCGTGAAGCCCGTATCCGCCACCCGCATGATCTTGTCGCCCTTGCGCTTGAAGACCGAAACGCCCGGCATCGCGCGGCCATTTGGGCGATAACCCATATCTTCCGCAAACGTCGTGCCTTGGTGCGAGACCATGGGAAACTTCCAGCCGCGACCTGCGGCGAAATTTTGCTGTCGCTCAGGCGTGTCCGGCGACGACACGACAAAAGCCGCGCGGTCGCGCAAGTGCTCGAACACACCATTGAAGCCATCGGCCCACATCGTGCAATTCACGCAGGTGGTGCCCATATTGTGGATCACGAATAGCGTGTCCTTGCCGCCGAACATGGTTGACAACCGTGCCTTGCCTCGCGGCGTCGTAAATTCATAGTCCTGGACTTCATCGGGCTCGATCGAGGCTTGAGCGCTTCGCATTTTCTCACGAATCGCGGCGATTTGGCTCCGGTATTCGGCAAGCTTCTCGGCGGTCTCTTTGTACTTCATCGCTAATCCTCCCGCTTTTGTCATCAACTGCCGTATTGGTCGCGAAGGCGCACCCAGGCCATCTTATGGGGCAGGCCCGCCTCGTCGCGCCCCTTGGGCACGAGATCGAGGTAATGATAGGCGGTATTCAGCATGTCGAGGCCGCGCGCGTAGCAGGAATAGGTGTGAAAGACCTGCCCCTCGGCGTCTTTGAAGAACACGCTGATACCCGGCAGTTCCGGCATGCTCATCGTGTTCGCCGCGTAGTTGTAAATGGCGCTGCCGCCGGCAAGATCTTCCGGCGTGAACGACACGTTGTAGTCGTAATTGAAATCGCTGCCGGAGGATGACAGCCATTTGAAGCCCCACCCCAGACGCGTCGCAAAGGCCTGCAGTTTCGCCAGCGGCGCGCGCGAGACGGCGAGGAACGTCACGCCGCGCTGATTCAGATGCGGCACAATGCCGTTAAAATTGTCGGCCCAAAACGAGCAACTTTTGCAGCCCACCTCCCAATCGGGGCCGAACATGAAATGGTAGACGATGAGCTGACTGCGGCCGCTGAATAGCTGCCCAAGTGTCTGCTTCCCTTCGGGGCCCTCGAAAACATATTGCTTGGTGACGCGCACCCAAGGCAGATCCTGGCGCGCCTGACTCAGCTGATCGCGCAGCCTCGTGAATTCCTTTTCCTTGGCAAGAAGTTGCTTGCGCGCCTCTCCCCACACTTCCGGCGTTACGACTTGATGATTGGTCATGCTCATTTCTCCAGTCGTGACTTGACAGCCTGCTTCCGTCCGCGGGCCGGCGTTGGCCCCGTCGGCTTTCCTCGGCGTGGCTTGCGCACCTTTACGGAATTCTCCCGTTCGATCTCCTCCAGCGAGACCGCCAGCAGATCGAACTGAGCCTGCCAGTATTTGCTGTAACGATTGAGCCAGACGGCCGCGCCGTAGATCGGCCCCGCGTCGAGCCGGCAGCGGCTGATCCGGCCCGTGCGCTCCTGATTCACCAAGCCGGCACGTACGAGAACCTGGATGTGGCGTGAGACGGCCTGCAACGAAATATCGAAATGCGCAGCGACCTCTGAGACGAGCAGATCGCGCCCGTCGAGCCGGTCGAGGATTTCGCGCCGCACCGGGTCAGAGAGCGCGGCAAACACCAAGTTCAACGCTTGCTGCTCGTCATGGGTAGATAGCGTCTGCCCAACGACACGAAGATAAGAGGGAATGCCCATGCGAACGCGGCCATCATTCAATCGATATGTTGATACTCAATCATGTTGTTGATTATATGTCAAGCCAAATTTTGACGGCCGCTTGCCTGACCTGCGGTGTCACCACCGGTTGCACGAGAACGCTAGTTTGCTACCCTTGTAATGGGCAGGGGGCTGGGTTATAGGGCTGGCCAATCCGGTCATGATGAACGAACGGCGCGGTCTCGCGGCAAAGGGCGGCGACCTTGGCGCGGCAATCAAAGGGACTTAAGATGAAACCCGATATCCACCCTCAGTACCATTTGATCAAGGTGGTCATGACCGATGGGACCGAGTTTTTCACCGGTTCCACCTATGGCAAAGCGGGCGATACCTTACACCTCGACATCGATCCAACCACCCATCCGGCCTGGACCGGAGGCTCGCAGCATTTGGTCGATCGCGGCGGCCGCCTGTCGCGCTTCAACTCCCGCTTCGGCGGCCTCGGCTTCGGCAAAAAATAGGATCCGCACCTCAACCGGCCCGTTACTACGC
>JBOHJU010000012.1:0-24099 GCA_050728755.1 Methylocella sp. | reverse complement strand
CAACGCCACGCGGCAAATCGAAACGATGATCGCACGCCACAAACGCCAAAGCGGCATTGTCTATTGCGGCTCGCGCAAGGGCGTCGAGAAGCTCGCGGAAACCCTGAGCGGGAAGGGCATTTTGGCGCTCGCCTACCACGCCGGCCTCGACGCGGGATTAAGATCGGCGCGCCAGGACGAATTTCTACATAACGACGGAACCGTCATTGTCGCCACGATCGCCTTCGGCATGGGGATCGATAAACCCAATGTCCGTTTTGTCTGCCATGCCGACCTGCCGCAAAGCATCGAAGCCTATTACCAGGAAATCGGCCGCGCCGGCCGCGATGGCCTGCCGGCGGACACGCTAACTTTATTCAGCGACGGCGACATCAGGCTGCGCGAGCGGCAAATATCCGCCAGCGTGGCGCCGCAAGATCGCCAGCGGATCGAAAAGCGAAAGCTCAACGCCTTGATCGCCTTGTGCGAATCCCCCCGGTGCCGCCGCCAAACGTTGCTCGCCGCTTTCGGGGAGGAATCGAAGCCTTGCGGCAATTGCGATATTTGCGACGGGAGATGGCCGCTCTTTGATGGTGCAATTCCGGCGCAAAAGATCATGTCCGCGATACGCCGCACCTCCGGGCGATTTTTTCCGGGCCACCTCGCCAATCTCCTCGCCGGCCAAGCAAGCGACGCAATCTTGCGGCATGGCCACGATCTTTTGCCAACATTCGGCGTCGGCAAAGAGTTCAGTCAAGCCGAATGGCGCAGCATTTTTTACCAGCTTCACGCGGCGGACCTGATCGCGCAAGACCCGGAAGATCGCGATCGTTGGATTATCACCTTGATGGGACGTGCCGTGCTCTCGGGCGAGGCGCCTTTGACGCTGCGCGGTGACATCACTCTGTCGAGCGGACGCAAGGCCTGCGTGCGGCGAAGCTTAAACGAGATCGAGGTCGCGCAGGCGAAGGATCCGGTGCTCCCGCGCGAGGCTTTCGAACCGGTCGAACCGGGGATTTTGGCGCCGCCGCTGACGGCCCGGCAAAACAGCCTTTTATCCGCGCTCAAGGCCAAACGCCTCGAAATCGCGAGAGACCAAAAGCAACCCGCCTTCGTCATATTTCACGACACCGTCTTGATCGAGATGGCCCGGCTGCGTCCCAAAACCGGCGAGGATTTGCAGCTTATTCCCGGCGTCGGACCAGCCAAGGCCGCGCGTTTTGGCGCGATCTTTCTCGCCGTGATCGCAAATAATGGCGACGATTGATGAACATCGTTCCGATTCGGGCAAATCCGTGGGGAGCGCCACGCAAGACGCTGCACGCCAGCGTGCTTTTGTGTACAAATGCGGCGCGGCCGCCGCGGCGATGGTCGTCAAATGCAGGTGAAGGCCACAATGACGCCCCCCGGCGACTTCGTGCTTGCGGTCCATGGCGGAGCCGGCGTGATCCCGCCTGAGGCGATGACGCGGAAGACCAAGAACGCGTTGCGCTCCGGACTGCGGACCAGCCTAAGAGCGGGCCGGCGCATTCTGCAGGCGGGCGGCACCGCGCTGGACGCCGTCACCAACGCCGTTGTTGCGCTGGAAGACGATCCCCTTTTCAACGCCGGACGCGGTGCAGTGTTCACAAGCAACGGCCAACACGAGATGGATGCCGCTGTCATGGACGGGCGGAATCGTATGGCCGGCGCTGTGGCGGGCGTTATGGGCCCGCGCAACCCGGTGATAGCGGCGCGCGCGGTGATGGAAAAGTCCAGCCATGTGATGCTAATCGGCGAGGGTGCAATGCGGTTCTGCCGGGAGCACGGCGTGCCGTTCGCCAGCCGGGCCTATTTTTACACCGAGGCTCGCCGGCGGGCGTTGCTGGAGGAGCTGGAGCGCCGGCGCACCGGGGCCCCGGACGCGCACAATGAAGCTGCGCGACACGGCACAGTCGGTGCGGTGGCGCGCGACCGTCAGGGCAATCTGGCCGCCGCCACGTCCACCGGAGGCATGACGGCCAAGCTGCCGGGGCGAGTGGGCGACAGCCCCATCTTCGGCGCCGGCACTTGGGCCGACAACGAGACTTGCGCCGTCTCCGCCACCGGTGCCGGCGAGTTTTTCATTCGCTGGGCCGTGGCGCATGAGATCGCTGCCCGCATTCGCCATCGCGGCGACAGCCTAGAGAGGGCGGCTAAGGAGGTGGTTAACGATCTCGGCCGGATCGGCGGACGCGGTGGCATCATCGCGGTCGACCGCACCGGCAAAGTGGCGTTACCATTCAACTGCGAGGGCATGTATCGCGGCACGATCAGAGCTGGCGGGGTCGCCCTTACCGCCATCCACCAGGAAGAACTATGTCCGACACTGCTTGGCGCCGTGATTGCGAAATATCAAAGTCTCACAACGCCATGCCGATGGTCAAGGGTCGTGCCTTGAGGGATGCAGGATGTTCGCAGCAAGACACAAGCTTGCCAATATCACCCAGAAAATACTCCGATTGAAATTTCCGGCGTTCTGCGCCATCTTCCATGGTGCGCCTGGCCGGCCCGCCGGGCTTGAGGAGGATCGACACACTGATACCCGCCGTTCTTGCGGAAGCGGCGCACCCGCCGCTGCATCCGGTTCCCGGTTCGGATGGACCTGAAGCCAGTACACTCGCGCGGACTGTCTTGACCTGTTTGGATGATTCCAAAGCCGAAGATATCGTCTCAATCGACCTGCGCGGCAAAACCATTCTCGCCGACGTCATGGTCATCGCGACGGGCCGCTCCAACATTCACGTCGGGGCGATCGCCGAGCGCGTTATCGGCGCGTTAAAGGGCGAACGCCACAAGCCGCCGCGCGTCGAAGGCTTGCGGAATTGCGATTGGGTTCTGGTGGATGGCGCCGACATCATCATCCACATCTTCCGGCCCGAGGTAAGGCAGTTCTACAACCTCGAAAAAATGTGGAGCATCGACCGGCCGGGCGAGCACCGTTTGGGCTAAGGCAGCCCAGACACGATGCGTCAGCTGCTCATTTGCGTTGGGCGGCCGGAAGCCGGACCGGAACGGGATTCGGCCGCGCGCTAAATAGAGCGGGCCGCCGCCGCTGGCCGTGCGGCCGGGTTTTCCGGCGTCGAGCTGATTTTTAGCGATAGCGTTACGAATGGAACACTCTGGTGCTTTAGCTTCTGCCCGCAAGGGGAACAAAGGGAGGGACGTATGGCCGCACGCTATCTTGAACAGCTTGTCGCGCCGGTAATCGCCGGCTTGGTTTTATCCATAGGCGGACCGGTTTCCTTGGCAACCGGCGCCGAGGCAGGACCCGACGGACCCATCTTTAGGCAATTGGCGGAGGTCCAATGGTCAAAGATGCTGCCTGAGTTGGGCGACGCTTCACCGGAGATGGCGATTTTGCACGAGGACCCAAAAACGCACGCAACTCAATTGCTGATACGTTCGCCAAAATCTTTTCATGTTCGCAAGCACTGGCATTCGGCAAATGAGACCCACACCGTCATTACCGGCACAGCCGCCTTTGAGTGCGATGGAAAAAAGGCGGAACTCGGCCCTGGCGGCTTTAATTACATGCCGGCGCGGAGAGTCCATGAGGCGTGGATCGCGGCGGGTGCAGTGACTTTCATCAGCGTCGATGGGCCGTGGGACGTGAATTGGGTCGAAGGCCCTCCAACGGTCGCCGACGTGACGCCGTAGCTCGCGAATTCTACGTTCATAAACCCGGACGGTTTGGAGCTCGCTTTTTCGGCCGCCGCTTCGCACGCTCTCTTCTGGCAAGATGACTTGGCCGCATCAATTGGTTCGAACCTGGCCGCCGGACAGATTTGGTGACGATTCTCTTCGGCCGCCCCTAGCATTACGATTAATTTGCGAACTTGCCGGTGTCTTGCCGCGGCGGCGCCATTTTCCTTTGCAGGATGGCGTGATGGGATTTTCTCCCGCGGCCAGTCCAACCGGCCGCCCGGCATAGGGAGATTGGCGGCGGCACGAGTGCGGCACGGCACGATTGCTTCAGCGGGAGCGGCAAGCTGTCGCACCGGGCTTGCATTAGCGCTTGCGCTTTTTGCGCCCGCGTGCTTTGCGGCGCAATCCGGTCAGCCCGCACCGCCCGACGCGGGCGAGAACGGCGCTGAGCTGAGCGGACGCCGGCTCGAGCTTCGGGGCATGGAAGACACGCTCGAGGCGTCGCAAGAACAGCGCCAGCGGATCGAAGCCGAGATCGCATCGATCCGCGCCGACCGGGCGAAGCTTATTGCGGCGCTACTTAGTGCGACGCAAAACGTCAACGCGAGCGAACGCAAGATTGGCGCAACGGAGGCAAGGCTTGACACGCTCACCGGGACGGAGGGCGCGATCAAGCGTTCGCTTGCGAGCCGCCGGGCGGTCATTGCCGAGGTCCTCGCCTCCTTGCAGCGGATGGGGCGCAAACTGCCGCCGGCGCTTCTGGCCACGCCGGAAGATATGCTTGCCGCGATCAGAACCTCCATGTTGCTCGGTTCGGTCCTGCCGCAGATGCGCGGCGAAGCCGAAGCGCTTGCTGGGGACCTTTCGGATCTCGTGCAGTTGCGGCAATCGATCGCGGCCGAGCGCGAGACGCTTGCGAATGGCGTGGTGAAGCTTCGCGCCGAGCGTCAGCGTCTCGCCGCGCTGGTCGAGGCGCGCCAAGCGGCGCTGTCCACCGCCGAACAGGCTCTTGGAGCCGAGCGTGACCGCGCGCTCGATCTTGCTAAGCACGCGGCGAGCCTCAAGGATCTGATTGCGAGAATGGAAACCGAGATCGGCGCGGCCGCCCGGGGTGCTGCAGCGGCGAGGAAGGCCGATGAGATTCGCCGGCGGGCCGCGCAAGCCGCGGCGCCAAGCGCTGGCATGAAAACCGCCTTCGCGCCTTTCCGGGATCCGGCAAGGCTTGCGCCAGCGACCGCCTTTATCGAGACAAAGGGTCTTTTGCCGATTCCCGTGAACGGCACGCTTCAGCGCGGCTTTGGCAGCCCGGATGGGTTTGGCGGCACTGGGAAAGGAATGCTGATTGCGACCCGCACCGAAGCGATTGTCGCCTCGCCCTGCGACGGTTGGGTGTCATTCGCCGGCCCGTACCGCAGCTATGGACAGCTTTTAATCGTCAACGCTGGCCAGGGCTATTATATTATTCTTGCGGGGATGGATAAGATCAACGTAAATGTAGGGCAATTCATCCTGGTTGGGGAGCCTGTCGCCGTCATGGGCGATGGGTCTGTCAAGACGGCCGCGGCCATCGCCATCGGCGCGGTCCAGCCCATCCTCTATATCGAATTTCGTAAGGACGGGGTGGCGATCGATCCGGGCCCATGGTGGGCGAAGCCGGAACTGCAAAGGGTTCGCGGATGATGCGCAAAGTTTTATCTCTACTGCTAGGCGCCGCTCTCGGCGCGGGGCTCGCTACGCTTGCAACAAAGACACCGGTTTTTCCGGCAGGAACGGCGCGCGCGGCTGCCGCGGACACCTACCGTAGTCTCAACCTCTTCGGCGACGTTTTCGAGAAAATTCGCTCCGATTACGTTGAGAAGCCGGACGAACAAAAGCTCGTCGAGGCCGCGATCAACGGCATGCTCGGTTCGCTCGATCCGCATTCAAGCTATATGGACGCCAAAAGCTTCCGCGACATGCAGGTTCAGACGCGGGGCGAATTCGGCGGCCTTGGCATCGAGGTGACGATGGAGGACGGGCTTATCAAGGTCGTCACGCCAATCGATGACACTCCGGCCTCCCGCGCGGGGATCATGTCCGGCGACATCATTACCGCTATTGACGGAGAGAATGTTCAGGGCTTGAGCCTCAACCAGGCGGTCGACAAGATGCGCGGCGCGCCGGATACTTCGGTGACGCTCAAGATATTACGCGGATCCAGCAAGGACCCGCGGGATATCAAGCTTACCCGCGCCGTGATCCAGATCAAATCGGTTCGCGAACGTCAGGAGGGCGACGATATCGGCTACATTCGAATCACCCAATTCAACGAACAGACGTTTGAGGGTGTTCGCGCGGCGATCCAAAAGTTCCAAAACGATATCCCCGCCGCCAAGTTCAAAGGCTATATTCTCGACCTGCGCAACAATCCCGGCGGGTTGCTCGACCAGTCGATTGCCGTCGTCAATTGTTTCCTCGACCGCGGCGAAATCGTATCGACCCGGGGCCGGAATGCCGATGAAACGATGCGCTACAATGCGCGTCCTGGCGACTTGTCCAAGGGCAAGCCGGTGGTCGTTCTCATTAATGGCGGCTCGGCGTCGGCGTCCGAAATCGTCGCCGGCGCGTTGCAGGATCATAAACGCGCGACCATTCTCGGCACCCGCTCGTTCGGCAAGGGGTCGGTGCAAACGATCATCCCGCTCGGCCAGAATAACGGCGCCGTTCGGCTTACCACGGCCCGCTATTACACGCCGTCCGGCCGCTCGATCCAGGCTAAGGGGATCGACCCAGACGTGACCGTGCTGCAGGATGTGCCAGACGACCTCAAGGGCAAGGACGATACGAAGGGCGAAGTTTCGCTGCGCGGCCATTTAAAGAATGGCGCGGACGAAAAGGGAGGTTCGCAAGCCTATGTCCCGCCCGATCCCAAAAACGACAAGCAATTGATCGCCGCCGAAGACATTCTGCGCGGCGTCAATAACGCGATGAATAAACCCACCGCGGCGCCCGCGAGCGAACCCGCGAAGCTTCCCAATTGAGGGGCGCGTACGCGGATGTTCCGGTCATCGTTGAAATAGGAGGAGCGGCGTTGCTCGCCTTGAGCCGGTAGGCTCGGGGCGCGCGCGCCTATCTCACGCGAGGTAAGCAACGCCAACAGCAGACTTCTCACATCCGCCGCGATTCCTTGCGCCGCGATTAGAGGGCATCACCACCGCTTAGCAGACCTCATGCGTTTCCGGATCAACAAACTTCCCCGCCAAGCGCATGACTTTTGATTTTGCCATTATTGGCGCTGGGATCGTCGGCTTGGCGGCGGCCCGCGAAATCTTGCGTGCGCGCCCGCGCTCCTCGATCATTATTCTCGAAAAAGAACGCGCCATCGCCTGGCACCAAAGCGGGCGCAACAGCGGGGTCATCCATGCCGGCGTCTATTATGCGCCGGGAAGCCTGAAGGCCCGCCTTTGTCGCGAAGGCGCTGCCGCGACAAAAGAATTTTGTACGGAACGCGGCATCAAATTCGAAAATTGCGGCAAGCTTCTCGTCGCCACCAACGAGCGCGAGCGCGGCCGCATGGAGGATTTGTTCGAGCGCGCCAGGCAAAACGGCATCGCGGCCCTACGAATTGATAGTGCCGGGCTGATGCGCCTTGAACCCAACATCACCGGCGTTGGCGCTCTGCTGATCCCTTCGACGGGGATCGTCGATTACAGAGAGGTCGCCTCGGCCATTGCCCAAATCGTAACGGCACAAGGAGCCGATTTGCTGCTTGGCGCCGAAATCATCGCCATTCGCGAGAATAAAGATTTTGTCGAGATTTCGTCGCCACAGCGAATTTTTCGCGCGCGCGCGTTGATCGTTTGCGCTGGGCTGCAGTCCGACCGTCTCGCCAAACTGGCAGGCTTAAGGATCGATCACCGGATCGTACCGTTTCGCGGCGAATTTTATTCCTTGCCAAAATCGCGGGCGGGACTGATCAACCGTCTAATTTATCCCATTCCAGACCCAAAGCTTCCCTTTGTTGGGATTCATCTCACCAAGACGATCGATGGGAGAATCATCGTAGGCCCCAACGCGGTGCTTGGGTTTTCGCGGGAAGGTTATGAGAAATTCTCCTTCAGCCCCAGGGATGTCTTCGACACCATGGCGTTTCCGGGATTTTGGAAGCTGATCGGAACGCATCTCGCATCGGGCATCGAGGAGATGCGAAACTCCTTGTGGAAGCAAGGCTACCTCGCCCAATGCCGCAAATATTGCCCGGGCCTGTCGCTCGCCGATCTCGAACCGGGTGTCGCGGGCATACGCGCCCAGGCGGTGTTGCGCGACGGCACTCTGGTGCAGGATTTTCTCTTCGCGGAAACCGCGAGGCAGTTGCATCTGTGCAATGCACCCTCGCCCGCCGCGACATCGGCAATCCCGATCGCGCGGATGATCGCCGGGAAAGTTCTTACCCGGTTCGAACAATTGTGATCGAACCCGGCGCGCGGCGATTGCACCCGTTCTTCCGCCTGCTTGGGAATTGCTTCGGCCAGCGATCCAATCCCGGCGGCGAGTGACGCGACGTCATCACCCGCCGCCTTCATTGACCCGACACGCCGCCATTCTCGGCCTCGATGTCGAATGCCGCCGCGAAAAGCGCCCGCGTGTAGGCGCTGCGAGGCTTTGCCAAAAGCTCCAAAGCCGGACCGGCCTCGACGACTTTTCCGTCGCGCATGACAATGATTTCGCTGGCGAGCGCGCGGACGACCTTAAGATCGTGACTGATGAAAAGATAAGCGAGCCCGCGCCGCTTTTGCAAATCGCGCAGGAGATCGACGATCTGCGCCTGCACCGACATGTCAAGCGCCGAGGTCGGCTCGTCGAGAACGACGAATTTGGGCTCCAGGACGATGGCACGCGCGATGGCGATGCGTTGCCTCTGGCCGCCGGAAAATTCGTGCGGATAGCGATCCATCGCGGCTGGATCGAGGCCGGTGTCGGCGAGCGCTTGCGCCACGATCTCGCGCCGGCGCGGCAAGGTCATGGCTTTATATTGCACGCCGAGGCCTTCCGCGACGATGTCGGCCACCGGAAGCCGGGGCGACAGAGAACCGTAAGGATCCTGAAATACGATTTGCATGTCCCGCCGCAACGGCCGCATCGCCTTGAACTTGAGGCCGTCGATGGGGCGTCCGAGAAAGACGATCGCGCCTTCGCAGGAAATCAGGCGAAGGAGGGCGAGGCCGAGCGTGGTTTTGCCCGAGCCGGATTCGCCGACGACGCCGACCGTCTCGGCTTCGCGCACGCTCACCGACACGCCGTCGACAGCCTTGACGAAACCGATTGTCCGGCGGAAAAATCCGCGCTTGACGGGAAACCAGACGCGGATATCCCTCGCCTCGAGAATGGTCTTGGCGGCAAGGTCAACCGCCGGCGGGGTGCCTTTCGGTTCGGCTGCGATCAGCGCCTTTGTGTAGGGATGGCGCGGCGCGGCGAAAAGGCCCGCCACCTTGTTGGTTTCGACGATTTTGCCTTTCTGCATCACCGCGACATTGTCGGCGATTTTGCGCACGATGCCGAGGTCGTGGGTAATGAAGAGCATCGCCATGCCATGGCGCGCCTGAAGCTCCTTCAAAAGCTCGAGAATCTGAGCCTGCACCGTAACGTCGAGGGCGGTCGTCGGTTCATCGGCGATAAAGAGATCCGGCCTATTGGCGAGCGCCATGGCGATCATCACCCGCTGGCGCTGGCCGCCGGAGAGCTGATGCGGGAAAGCGCCGAGGCGCTGGCGAGGATCCGGAATACCGGCTTCCCGCAAAAGCTCGACAATGCGTGCCTTGATCTTTTCGGCTCCACTTGTACCATGCAGCTCAAGTATTTCACCGATCTGCCGTTCGATCGTATGCAAAGGATTGAGCGAGGTCATCGGCTCCTGGAAGACCATGGTGATGTGGGCGCCCCTAATCTCGCGCAGCCGCGCCTCGCGGCAGGCCAGAAGATCCTCGCCATTAAAAAGCACTTGGCCTTGAACCCGCGCTGCGCGCGAAAGCAGGCGCACAATGGAAAGAGCGGTGACCGATTTGCCGGAGCCCGACTCGCCGACGAGGCCAAGGGTGCGCCCCCTCTCCAGCGTGAAGGACACGCCGTCGACGGCGAGGGCCTCGGTGTCGCCCTGCCGGAAGAGCACCTTAAGATCGTGGACGTCAAGGAGAGGGGCGTCAGCTACGGAGAACATCGAGCATTCTTTGAACTCCTTGCTGCCAGGCCGCAAGCGGGCCATCGGCTTTGAGAGGCGTTTGGCATCGCCGTCGCTCAATATGAAAAGCGTGCGTCCTGCCCGACTCGCCATGACGATATGTGTCGCGCCAAATCTTTTGCGCCCTGGCCGGTGTTCTCGGGCGTGCAAGCTTTTGACTATTCTCAATGCCGTGTTGCGCGGCAAAAGACCGTGGCGCCAAACCTTAGATCTGATGGCCACCCGAGATCATCGAACCCTGTCGTTCACCCGCCGATCATGGTGGTAATGACATCGCCGCCGCGCCTGATTGTCAATTTCCAATAGTTGCGACGCTCGCTCGCCGCCGCTTCGAGTTCCCGCGTGGTGCCGATTGCCCGGTCGTTGATGGACATGATGACATCGCCTTTTTGAAAATTGACCATTGCCGCCCGCGAGCCGTCCTCGACATCGCTGACGACGACGCCATCGCTCACGCCATGAAGGGATAATTCTTCCACAACCGCCGGCGAGAGATTGATCACGGTCATGCCCGCAAAGGGCGAAGAGCCGGTGAGCTTGATGGGATCCCGGGCCGGAAATTCCGGGGCTGGAATCAGTTTGACCAAGGCAGTGCTCTGTTTGCCGTTACGAAGCAGGGTAAGGGACGCGGTGCCACCAAGCGGTTTCGTGGCCATCCGGTAGCCGAGACCCTCGGGATCGTCGACGCTGTGACCATCGATAGCGGTGATAAGATCGCCGCGTTGCAAGCCCGCCTCGGCGGCCGGACCGCCAGCGGAGAGGTCGGCGACAAGCGCGCCCATCGGCCGGTCAAGGCCAAGCGAATCGGCGATTTCCGTGGACACGGTTTGGAGGCTCGCCCCGAGCCAGGGACGGCGCACCTCCTGTCCCCCGCCCTTGGCGGCGGCAAGCACGATTTTCACCATATTGACCGGGATTGCGAAACCGATCCCGATCGAACTTCCGGTTTGCGAAAAAATCGCGGAATTGATGCCGACGAGCTTTGCCCGCAAATCGACGAGGGCGCCGCCCGAATTGCCCGGATTGATCGCGGCGTCGGTTTGAATAAAAAATCCGTAATCGGATATGCCAACCTCGGTGCGGGCCAGCGCCGAGACGATTCCCTGGGTCACCGTCTGCCCGACCCCGAACGGATTGCCAATGGCCAACACGATGTCGCCGACTTCGAGCGCGTCGGAATCGCCCAATTCCATCACCGGAAAGTTTTCGCCCCCCTTCAATCGCAGCACGACGAGATCGGTCCGCTGATCGCGCAGGACAATCCCGGCATCGAATTCCCGCTTATCGGCGAGCGCGACTTTTACGTCCGTCATGCCCTCGATGACGTGGTAATTGGTGATGATGAGGCCCGACGCATCGACGAGGACGCCGGAGCCAAGCGAGCGCGCGGTTGGGCCGCCCGGCCTGGAATTGCCGCCCTCGCCGAAGAAATGACGAAAAATCGGATCGTCGAAGAGGGGATTGCGCGGCCGCTTGTCCGTGCGGGAGGCGTAGACATTGACGACGGCGGGTTGCGCTTTCTTGACGACTGGCGCGAACGACCAAAAAATGTCGCTTTGCATCTGAGGCGTCTGCCGCGGCG
Organism: Methylocella sp.; assembly: GCA_050728755.1. GTDB lineage: Bacteria > Pseudomonadota > Alphaproteobacteria > Rhizobiales > Beijerinckiaceae > Methylocapsa. The sequence continues at coordinate 12,658 of JBOHJU010000012.1, read as the reverse complement.
GCTCGGCGCTCGCGGAAACGGCAAAGATAACCAGTCCCAGAAGCAAAGTGGTCAAGGCCTGGAGCAAACCAGACGAGGGTGTGTCCATGGATCGCTCCCAACCAGCGGACCTGACCCTGTATTGGTTTAAGCGGGAACCGGTTCGCGTCAAGGTAATGCGCCACCCGAGCGCGCGCCGGTGCCGGCGAACGATCTCTAGGCCGCGGCCTCTTCGCCGCCGCCAACTACCGGACCCGAATCCAGGCCCTTGGCAGCGACATCGCGGCTGACGAATTCGATGACCGCCATGGCAGCATTATCGCCATAGCGGAATCCGGCCTTTAAGACTCGCGTGTAGCCGCCGTGCCGGTCCTTGTAGCGCGGCGCGAGAACGGCGAAAAGCTTGCCGACAAGGATGGCATCCTTGATTTGAGCGATCGCCTGCCGCCGCGCATGCAGATCGCCGCGCTTGCCAAGCGTGACCAGCTTCTCGACGATCGGGCGCAAATCCTTTGCCTTCGGCAGCGTAGTGACGATCTGCTCGTGCTTGATCAGCGCTTGGCACATATTGGCAAACATCGCCTTGCGATGTTCCTCCGTGCGGCCGAAGCGGCGCTTGGCGTGTCCGTGATACATGGCACTCTCCGTTATTTTCGCGGCCGCCGTGCCAAGGCATGGCCGCACCCCTTTGCTTGCCGCTCGCTTTGGGCGAGCGAGGAGGGATAATCCGCTCAGTAATGCTCCTCGAACCGCTTGGCGAGTTCATCGATATTGTCCGGCGGCCAGCCGGTCACGTCCATCCCGAGGTGGAGGCCCATCTGGGCCAGCACTTCCTTAATCTCGTTTAATGATTTGCGCCCGAAATTCGGCGTGCGGAGCATTTCCGCTTCGCTCTTTTGAATGAGATCTCCGATGTAGACGATATTGTCGTTCTTCAAGCAATTCGCCGAGCGCACCGAAAGTTCGAGCTCATCGACTTTCTTGAGGAGCGCCGGATTGAACGCGAGTTCGGGAATCGACGGTGTCGCCTCGACCCGGTGCGGCTCCTCGAAGTTGACGAAGACATTGAGCTGGTCTTGCAGGATGCGCGCCGAGTAAGCGATCGCATCTTCAGGCGACAGCGATCCGTTGGTTTCCACTTGCATGGTAAGCTTGTCGTAATCGAGGATTTGTCCTTCTCGCGTATTCTCGATCCGGTAGCTTACTTTCTTGACCGGCGAGTAGAGACTATCGACAGGGATCAAGCCGATTGGCGCGTCTTCCGTCCGGTTGCGGTCGGCCACGGCATAGCCCTTGCCGGTGTTGACCGTGAATTCCATGCGGATTTCGGCTCCTTCGTCGAGAGTGCAAATGACAAGCTCCGGATTGAGGATCGAAATATCGCCGGTCGTGCTTATGTCGGCGGCGGTGACCTTGCCGGGACCCTCCTTTCTCAAAACCATGCGCTTCGGGCCATCGCCCGGCATCTTGAGGGAAATGTCCTTGATATTGAGCACGATGTCCGTCACGTCCTCGCGCACGCCGGGGATCGACGAGAACTCGTGCAAGACACCGTCGATATGGACCGAGGTGATCGCCGCGCCTTGCAGCGACGACAATAGAATGCGGCGCAGCGAATTGCCGAGGGTTAGGCCAAAGCCGCGCTCGAGCGGCTCCGCCACGATCGTGGCCACACGTTTTGGATCGTCACCCGCGACCACCTCGAGTTTGCTTGGCTTGATGAGCTCCTGCCAGTTTTTCTGAATCACGACCGGACCTTTCCTTTGATGCAAATCGCCTGACACAACGGTGTCGAAAATGCGCTCTTAAACGCGCCGCCGCTTGGGCGGGCGGCAGCCATTGTGCGGAATAGGCGTGACATCGCGGATCGAAGTCACCGTGAAGCCCGCGGCTTGAAGGGCCCGCAACGCCGATTCCCGGCCCGAGCCCGGCCCCGAAACCTCGACATCGAGGGTCCGCATGCCGTGTTCGGCCGCCTTTCTGGCGCAGTCCTCGGCCGCCATCTGGGCCGCATAAGGCGTCGATTTGCGCGAGCCTTTGAACCCCATGGTCCCCGCCGACGACCAGGAGATGGTGTTGCCCTGCGCGTCCGTGATCGTGATCATGGTATTATTGAAGGTCGAATTGACGTGCGCGACTCCGGACGCAATGTTCTTGCGCTCGCGGCGGCGAACACGGGTAGCCTCTTTTGCCATTATCAAATTCCTTCAAACGCGCCCGTCATGCCGGGAGCTCGGAACACTCGTCGATTGTTGACGGCGATTGCTTGGCCGGTAACTTGGCAACGAACGCGATGAGCAACTTCTTTTAAACTTACTTCTTCTTGCCGGCGATGGGCTTGGCCTTGCCTTTGCGAGTCCGCGCGTTGGTGTGGGTGCGCTGGCCGCGCACGGGCAATTGACGCCGGTGGCGAAGCCCACGGTAGCAGCCAAGATCCATCAGGCGCTTGATGTGAATCGCAACCTCGCGGCGAAGATCGCCCTCGACCATGTAATCGCGGTCGATCGCCTCGCGAATCTGCAAGACTTCCGCGTCGGTTAGCTCGGCGACGCGCCGCCCAGAGGGAATATTCACTTTTTCGCAAATTTCCTTCGCCTTCGTCGGGCCAATGCCGTGAATATATTGAAGCGAGATGATGACGCGCTTGTTGGTTGGAATATTGACTCCGGCGATACGAGCCAAGACTTGAACCTCCACGCGGACCGCGCTGCGCGAAAGCTTCGCGGCCGAAAAATTTGTCCCGCGTCCGGTGGAGGCCGCCCCTTGCGGGATGCCTCGCAAAGACAGACCTTGGGCAACAAAACGGCCCCGCGAACCTTGTCTCAGGCAGGGAAACGGCGTGTTTAGCCGATCATGCGCGCGGCGTCAACTGACTGTTCTCCATCCAATGCAAAGCGAACTCGGCAACGGCTTGCCGGAGCTTCAAGCGAAGCAAATCGAACCGCGTCCGGGCGTAGGTTTCTTCCGCTGCTTTTTCAAAGGGCGCCCTCGCCTTGGCGAGCTTGGCTTGAGAGAGGCGTTGGGCTACGCCATGACCTGCTTGGAGGTGGCTATGTGGCCAGGGCGAGGCCTGGGCCGCGCATGCCTTGTTGCGGGCGGAACCGAGTGCCGCGGCGTGTACCCGGCGGCGGGGAAGCGGCTCGGCCGTGCGGGCGGCGATTTGGCACGAAGGCAATGATTGCACAGGCGCACGGCAATAAAACGGACTGCAACGGCGAAGGCGACCCAAGCCGCATCCTCGGCGATGTTGGCTTCGTGCATCTGCATGTGCACAGCTCCTATTCCCTCCGCGAGGGGGCGGTGCCGGTCGCCAAGCTCGCCAAGCTTGCCATCGCCGATGCGATGCCGGCGCTGGCGATTACGGATTCAAACAATCTCTTCGGCGCCCTGGAGTTTTCCGAAAAGCTGGCGAAAGAGGGGGTGCAGCCGATCCCTGGCCTGCAAATCACCATCGACTTTCAAGACAGCGCGGGCCGGGCGCCGCGCGGCGAGCCAAGCGCTTGCCGCGGATCCATTGTGCTCTTGGCCCAGGACGCCGCCGGCTATTTAAACTTGGTGCATATTGCGTCCCGCGCGTGGCTCGATCCTGAACCTGGAGATCCGCCGCATGTTTGCATCGTTGGACTCGAACGGCGAACCCAAGGGCTGATCGCGCTTACCGGCGGCCCAAGCGGTTCCCTCGACCGGGCCTTCGCCGATAACCGGCCGGAACTGGCGTTTGCCCGCGCGGCGGCGCTTGAGAAGCTGTTTCCTGGCCGGCTCTATGTCGAAATCCAGCGCCACGGGCTTGCCTGCGAGCGAGCGATCGAACCGCACCTCCTCGATCTCGCCTATCGCGCCTCGCTTCCGCTTGTTGCGACCAACGAAGTATTTTTCGCGACGGCCTCGGACTATGGAGCGCACGATGCATTGATTTGCATCGCGGACGGAACCGTCATTAGCGACGGCGCCCGCCGCCAGCTTTCACCCGAGCATCGTTTCAAGACCCGCGCGGAAATGGTCGCGCTTTTTCCGGACATCCCGGAGGCGCCCCGCAACAGCGTCGAGATCGCTTTGCGTTGCGCCTACCGGCCGCTGATACGCAAACCGATTCTGCCGCGTTTTGCCGTGAATGGCGGGATCGAAGAAGAGGACGAGGCAGCCGAACTCCGCGCCGAGGCGGAGGCCGGCCTCGTGGTGCGTCTCGCCACGCATGGCCCCGCGCAAGGCTTCACGGCTGATGACTATCGCGCAAGGCTTGCCTTCGAGCTCGACGTGATCATTTCGATGAATTTCCCCGGCTATTTTTTGATCGTCGCGGATTTCATCAAATACGCCAAATCGCGGGATATTCCGGTCGGGCCGGGGCGCGGGTCCGGGGCCGGGTCCTTGGTTGCCTATGCGCTCACGATCACCGATCTCGATCCGATCCGCTTTGGTCTCTTGTTCGAGCGCTTCCTCAATCCGGAACGCGTTTCGATGCCGGATTTCGATATCGATTTCTGCCAGGAGAGGCGCGACGAAGTGATTGCCTATGTCCGGCGCCGCTATGGCGGCGATAAAGTCGCGCAAATTGTTACTTTCGGATCCTTTTTGGCACGCGGCGTCATGCGCAACGTTGGCCGCGTCTTCGAAATACCGCTCGGCCAGGTCGACAGACTGGCGAAGCTGGTGCCGCAGAATCCGGCAGCGCCCCTAAGCTTGAAACAAGCCATCGAGTCGGAGCCGCGCCTCAAGCAAGCCGCTGCGACGGACCCCCGCGTCGCCAAAATGCTGCAGATCGCGCAGGCGCTTGAAGGGCTTTATTCGAATGCGTCCACGCATGCGGCGGGGATTGTCATCTCCGGCCGGCCGCTGGAAGAACTCGTGCCGCTTTATCGCGACCCGAAGTCCGACATGCCGGCAACCCAGTTCAATATGAAGTGGGCCGAGGCGGCGGGACTCGTGAAGTTCGATTTTTTAGGCCTCAAAACGCTGACCATCGTCGCAACCTGCCTCAAACTTCTGAAAAGGCGCGGGATCACGGTCGACCTCGCGAAAATTCCACTCGACGACAAACAAACCTACGCGATGCTCGAACGCGGTGAAACGGTGGGTGTGTTCCAGCTTGAAAGCGCCGGCATGCGCAAGGCCCTAGCCGACATGCGAGCGGACCGTTTCGAGGACATTATCGCGCTCAACGCCCTGTACCGGCCGGGCCCGATGGCGAATATCCCAGCCTATTGCGCGGCGAAGCGCGGCACGGACGCCCCGGTCTACATCCATCCAAGGATCGCGCCGATCCTGAAAGAGACCTTTGGCGTCATCATCTATCAGGAACAGGTGATGCAAATTGCCCAGGTTCTCGCCGGATTTTCGCTCGGCGAGGCGGATCTTTTGCGCCGCGCCATGGGCAAGAAGATCAAGGCCGAGATGGCCGCGCAGCGCACTCGTTTCGTGACTGGGGCCATCGAGCGTGGCCTCGATAAAGCGCGGGCGGACGAGATTTTCGACCTCCTCGGCAAATTCGCCGATTACGGTTTCAACAAGAGCCATGCGGCGGCCTATGCGCTGATCGCTTATCAAACAGCCTATCTCAAAGCGCATTATCCGGTCGAATTTCTAAGCTCCTCGATGACGCTCGACAAAGCGAACACCGCTAAGCTCGCCGAATTCTGCAACGAGGCGCGGCGTTTGAAGATCAAGGTTCTGCCGCCGTCGGTGCAAACGTCGGGCGCTGATTTCGAGCCCGCCAATTGCCATGGCGAACCGGCCATCCGCTATGCCCTCTCGGCGATCAAGGGCGTCGGCGAGGCGCAGGCGCGCGCGCTTGCAGCGATCAACGGCAGTGCCGAAACGGCTCGCTCTTCGCGCCCGGCGTATTGCGATTTGACCGATTTTGCTGCAAAACTTAATCCGCGCGAGATCAATAAGCGCATGCTCGAAAGTCTCGCAGCCGCTGGCGCCTTCGACGAACTCGAGCAAAACCGCGCGCGGGTTTCTGCCGGCGCCGAAGCTATTCTCGCCGCGGCGCAGCGGCGCCAGGACGAGCAACTTGCCGGGCAAAGCGTGCTGTTCGGCGAAAATCTCGACCCCATCGTGTTGCCGAAGGTCGAGCCTTGGCCGCTCACCGAGCAGCTGCGGCGCGAGTTCGAAGCCGTTGGCTTCTTTCTTTCCGGGCATCCGCTCGACGCCTATGCCGCGATCCTCGCGCGGCTGCGGGTGCAGCGCTTCGCCGAGTTCGCCGGGGCGGTCAAACAGGGCGCCTCCGCCGCTCGGCTTGCCGCGACAGTGCTTGAGCGGCACGAGCGCCGGACGAAGTCGGGCGCGAAAATAGGGATCGTCAACCTCTCGGATCAATCCGGCCAATATGAAGCAATTTTGTTTCAGGAAGGTCTCAATCAATATCGCGATTCTTTGGAGAAGGGCACCTGCGTCCTCGTTGGCCTGCAAGCCGCGCTCGAAGGCGACGATGTGCGGGCCCGGATCGTCTCGGTGGAACCCTTGGATGCCGCGGCGAGCCGGATCGGAAAGGGTTTACGCGTTTTTTTGCGCGATGAAAATCCGCTTGGCGAGATCGCGCGGAATCTGCGCGCGCGGGGCGATGGCGAAGTGTCGCTGGTGCTGCTAACGAACCGCGGCGAGGTCGAAGTCAAGCTGCCGGGGAAATTTTCCGTTTCGCCGCAAGTCGCGGGTGCGCTCAAGGCGATCCAAGGGATCGTCGCGGTGGAGCATGTGTGATTTTTTTTAACCAGACGGAGGCGCTTACGATGAACCTCTATTGGGCCCCGCACACGCGTTCGTTACGGGCTCTTTGGGTGCTCGAGGAGGCGGGCGTCTCCTATGAGCGCGTCCGGCTCGATCTCGCGGCCGGCGAACAAAAAAGCGCGGAATTTCGCGCCATCAATCCGATGGCGAAGGTTCCGGCGCTGACCGACGGGCCGGTTGCCGTCGCGGAGTCGGGCGCCATTTGCGCCTATGTCGCGGAGGCGGCCCCGCAAGCAGGCCTTGCGCCGCCGGTTGGGGATCCGGCCCGCGGGCGTTACCTGCGATGGCTGTTTTTCTCGCCGGGCTGTATCGAGCAGGCCTTTTTGGCGAAGTTCGGCAATGTCCAGTTGAGGTCCGAGTCGGCAGGATTTGGCGATTTCGATCGAGTCTTCGATGTAGTCGAGGCGGCGGTAGCCAAAAGCCCCTGGCTGCTCGGCGAAAAATTCTCGGCGGCCGACGTCTTGATCGGCTCGGACCTTTATTTCGGGATTGACATTTTTAAGCTTGTTCCTTCGCGGCCCGCGCTGCGCGCCTATGTGGACCGCTGCCTCGCCCGCCCGGCGCTCCAGCGCGCCAAGGCGATCGAGGCTGCCGGGATTTGAAAGGATCGAAATTGGAATGTCCGGTTTCAGGTGCCAAGATGAGATCTCACGATACTTGGCACACTTATGCAGACGCGCTAGTTCCGCCTTGCGCGCAAAACCGGATCGAGCCAGAATGAAGATCAGTGGCATGGCGCGGGTCACGCGCGTTTGCGTATGCACCTCGCGGCGGAATTATGTTCAATGTCTCGCTCGGCCATCCGCGACTCGATCGTCCGTGCTGCCAACGAGATAAACGCCCTCGGAATCAATCAGGGAACGGCCGGCAACATCTCGGTGCGCGACGGAGACGCCATGCTAATCACGCCGAGCGGCATCCCTTACACGGCGATGACGCCGGAAATGATTGCTGTCGTCTCGCTTCTAGAATCCGATCTCACCTTTGAGGGGCCGCTTCAGCCTTCCACGGAATGGCGCTTCCATCGCGACATCTTGCGTGCGCGAAGGGACGCGAATGCTGTGGTGCATACGCATCCGCTTTACGCGACGACTCTTTCGGTATTGCGGCGCGATATTCCTGCCGTGCACTACATGATCGCGGCGTTCGGCGACAATAAAATCCGCTGTACAGATTACGCGCCGTACGGAACCGCCGAATTATCCCAACACGCCGTGACGGGTCTTGGGAGCGCGCATGGCGTTTTGCTCGGCAACCATGGAGCGGTCGTCACGGGCGTCAACCTGGACAAAGCATTGTGGCGAGCCGTCGAGCTGGAGGCGCTCGCGAAAATCTATTATCTTGCCTCGCTAGCCGGGACGCCCGTCGTGTTGCCGGATGATGAGATTGAACGGACCATCGAGAGATTTAAGAATTATGGAGTTAAGCCGCCGCGCGACTGCTAAATCGGCGTCACGCGGAATTTGCAAGGTCGGGGAACAGGCTCTGCAGCGCCGCTTCGTTCGCGGCGCAGGCGCCCCGTTCGGTGATAAGGGCGGAAACCATACGCGCGGGCGTCACATCGAAGCCAAAATTACGCGCCGGCGAGCCATCCGGCGTCAAACGCACGCGAGCGGTTTCGCCGTGTTCTGTGCGTCCACAAATATGGGTCACTTCACTTTGATCGCGTTCTTCAATCCGAATTTCCCTTACGCCATCGCTTATGCGCCAATCGATCGTAGAACTTGGCAGGGCGACATAGAAAGGCACGTTGTTGTCGCGCGCAGCCAGCGCCTTCAGATAAGTGCCTATTTTGTTGCAGACATCTCCTGCGCGCGTTGTGCGGTCGCTGCCGACGATGCACAAATCAACGAGACCATGCTGCATCAAATGACCGCCGGTATTATCGGCGATAACCGTGTGTGGGATCGCCTCGCCGGAAAGCTCGAACGCGGTTAGGCTAGCGCCTTGGTTGCGCGGCCGTGTTTCGTCCACCCAGACATGCACAGCGACGCCGGCGCGGGCAGCCTTGTATATTGGCGCGAGCGCGGTTCCCCAGTCGACCGCGGCAAGCCAGCCGGCGTTGCAGTGCGTGAGAATATTCACTGGACGGTTAGGGCACCGGGCCGCCGCCGCGCTTATGAGCGCCGCGCCATATTCGCCGATCGCGTGACAAGAACGTATATCCTCATCGGCGATCGCCGCGGCTTCGCTAAATGCAAGCGGGCGCCGCAGCGGCGGCGGCGTGGAAAAGAGACGATCGCGCAAGCGGTCCAGCGCCCACCGTAAATTGACGGCGGTAGGCCGTGATCCAAGCAGTTCGGCATAGGCGGTTTCGATGGCATTGTCAGCCGGGTCGTCGGCGACGGCGAGCGCCAAGCCGTACGCCGCAGTCACCCCGATCAACGGCGCGCCGCGCACGATCATGTTCTTGATCGACTCTACGGCGTCGCCGAAAGAGCCGAGCGTTTGCGTCTCGAAAGAATGCGGCAACTTGGACTGATCGATGACCTCGACGCTTCGCCCGTCCGCGTTTAGCCAGATTGTTCTGTAATGGCGGCCGTTTATGTTCATGAGCGCAATTTCCAGTTCGAGACCCGCCGGCCGGTGAGTCGCTGCCGCCAGAGCGCAGCGCTCGTCTTTATCTAAAGGAAGGACGACGGGATCAGCAAGGGAAGAAAGTATCTCGCGTTCGCTTGCAATCGCCGCAGGGAACTACCGAATATCGGCTGCGGTCGCATCCGGCGCCAGCGTCCGCCCCTGGCGCAAAGCAGAAATTCAAACAGGCGCGCCGCTGATTTTCCACTCGGCTTGCCCGATCCCTCCGCGCGCCCTATATTCCTCAACTCGCCATGGGGTGCTGCCAGAAACGGCGGCTGAGATCAAACCCGTAGAACCTGAATCTGGGTAATTCCAGCGCAGGGACCGGCAAAGCAACGGCGAGCCCCGCCTTGGGCCGTTGAGCATCCGCCTCCCGCCTCGCCGGAAAGCCCTGAGCGGAGGATCGCGATGAATATTTTGGAGAAGCCGCAAAACCTCGTTCCGCGAAGCGTGACGAGCGGGCCGTTGCCGGGCTCGAAAAAGGTTTATCATCATCCGCGCGGCTGCGCGGACATCGCCGTTCCGTTTCGTGAAATCGCGCTCGATCCTTCCACGAACGAGCCGCCGGTCAGGGTCTACGACCCCTCGGGGCCCTACACGCAGGACGCGGTTTCCATCGATCTCTCGCAAGGTCTTCCCCCCAATCGCGAGCCGTGGCTTGTCGCGCGGCAAGGGCTCGACACCTATGCCGGGCGTGCAGTGCGGCCTGAAGATAATGGTGGTGCTACGCGCGGCCGCCTCGTGCCGCCTTGCCCCGCGAACAGGCCGCCCCGGCGAGGCCGCGATGGTCGCCCCGTCACCCAATACGAATTTGCCCAGGCGGGCATCGTCACGGAGGAAATGATTTTTGTCGCCGCGCGGGAAAATCTCGGCCGCGAATATATGTGCGAGGGCGCGGAGGCGCGCCTTGAGGATGGCGAGAGTTTTGGCGCCGCGATACCTTCCTTCGTCACGCCCGAGTTCGTCCGCGCAGAAATCGCGCGCGGACGCGCGATCATCCCCGCCAACATCAATCATCCCGAATTGGAGCCGATGATCATCGGGCGCAATTTCCTCGTCAAGGTAAATGCCAATATCGGCAATTCGGCGGTGACCTCTTCCGTCGCCGAGGAAGTCGAGAAAATGGTCTGGGCGATCCGCTGGGGCGCCGACACCGTCATGGATTTGTCGACCGGGCGCAATATCCACAATATCCGCGACTGGATCATTCGCAATTCGCCGGTGCCGATCGGCACGGTGCCAATTTACCAGGCGCTCGAAAAAGTCGACGGCGATCCGGTAAAACTCACCTGGGAGATTTTCCGCGACACCTTGATCGAGCAGGCCGAGCAAGGCGTCGATTATTTCACGATCCATGCCGGCGTGCGCCTCGCCTATGTGCCGCTGACCGCCAAGCGCACCACTGGCATCGTCTCGCGCGGCGGCTCGATCATGGCGCGCTGGTGCCTCGCCCATCACAAGGAAAGTTTTCTCTACGAGCGTTTTGATGAGATTTGCGGCATCATGCGCGCTTATGACATTTCCTTCTCGCTGGGCGACGGTCTGCGTCCTGGCTCGATCGCCGACGCCAATGACCGCGCCCAGTTCGCCGAGCTGGAGACGCTTGGGGAATTGACCAGGATTGCTTGGGCCAAGGGCTGTCAGGTCATGATCGAGGGTCCCGGCCATGTGCCGATGCACAAGATCAAGATCAACATGGAAAAGCAGCTTGCCGAATGCGGCGAGGCGCCGTTCTATACGCTAGGGCCGCTGACGACCGATATCGCGCCCGGCTATGACCACATTACGTCAGGGATAGGCGCCGCGATGATCGGCTGGTTCGGCTGCGCCATGCTCTGCTACGTGACGCCGAAGGAACATCTTGGCCTGCCGGATCGCGACGATGTGAAGGTGGGAGTGATCACCTATCGCATCGCCGCGCACGCTGGGGACCTCGCCAAGGGGCACCCTGCGGCGCAAATCCGCGACGATGCGGTGTCACGCGCGAGATTCGATTTCCGCTGGCAGGATCAGTTCAATCTCGGTCTCGATCCCGATACGGCAAAACTGTTTCACGACGAAACGCTGCCGAAAGAGGCGCATAAGACCGCGCATTTCTGCTCGATGTGCGGGCCGCAATTCTGCTCGATGAAGATCACCCAGGATCTTCGCGAGGAAGTTTTGGCGATGGCCGAGCGAGAAAAAGGCATGGCGGAAAAGAGCGCCGAGTTTTTGGAAAAGGGCGGCAGGCTTTACGTGTGAGGCTGGCTGCCGCGCAAGGATATGTATAGGCGAGGGCGAGCTTAACTGGTAGACTCACACCATGCCAAGTGTGAACCCTAAGATCCTTTCCTGGGCGCGCAAAACCGCCGGCCTCTCTCTGGAAGAAGCGGCGGAGAAGCTGGGCATTCACGACAGTCACGGCGTCAAAGCCGCACAGCGGTTAGCTGCGCTCGAAGCAGGCGATGCGCCGACCCGTCCCATTCTTCTAAAGATGGCCCAGAAGTATCGTCGTCCGCTCGTTGCATTCTACATGTCCAACGTCCCGAGGAAGGGTGAACGTGGACAAGATTTTCGTACCCTTCCCGCAGGACAATCCGGAGCTGCGGATGCGCTGCTCGATGCTCTCGTCAGGGATATCCGCGCCCGCCAGAGTATGGTTCGAGCAATTTTGGAGGACGCGGACGAGGCTGTGCCGCTTCCCTTTATCGGTTCCGCGAGCATAAGCGACGGCGTTCCCGAAGTTGTTGCCTCCATAAGGGGGCGACTCAACCTGGGCCTTGTGACCCTGCGCACTCACGATCGTGTGCGTAATCAAGCATCTGCCGAAGAAGCCTTCGGGCTATTGCGTGGCCGAGCAGAGGCGGTGGGCATCTTCGTGCTCCTCATAGGCAATTTGGGCAGCCATCACACAGCCATCGATCTCGAAACCTTTCGCGGGTTTGCGCTCGCCGACGATGTCGCACCGTTTGTCGTGATCAACGACCAAGATAATCACGCGGCATGGTCGTTCACACTTGCGCATGAACTCGCACATTTGTGGATAGGGGAAACGGGCGTGAGCGGCGCGCAATTCGGCTCTCCAATTGAGCGCTTCTGCAATGACGTTGCTGGCGAGTTTCTTCTTCCGGCGGAAGATCTGCGCCAGCTCGAAGTGGACAGCTCAACTAATTTGGAAGTAGCGGAACGACGGATTTCGGAGTTCGCCAACAATCGGAATGTGAGCCACTCGATGGTTGCCTACAAGCTATATCGAGTTGGCTCGATTAGAGCGAGATGAATTTTGTCTGAATCAGTGGGGGATTCCCAGATTGCCAGGTTTCTGATTCAAGGATGGTGTTTGAGTCGGAGGCCGGTGGAAAATGGCAAGACCCTATTCGATTGATTTGCGCGA
>JBOHJU010000011.1:0-24637 GCA_050728755.1 Methylocella sp. | reverse complement strand
GTGAGGGCTCGCTCAACTCCAGCCGGAGATTATCGAGTCTAATTTAGCCAATGGCTTGAGGACGTAATTGCCGGACGGCAAACGCCCAATAAATTCCTCCGTGCGTTTGGGTTCCAAACCCCACGCAAACAACAGCACCGCTAACACCAAAAGCGGCACCATAATCCAAACGAGTGCGAAGGCGCCAATAACCGCGACCGCCAGCGCTATCCCAAGCTTGATTTGTTGTTTTCTGTCAGCCATTATCGAAGTCTAGCACGGGCGCCGATGTCGTCAAACTTCCAAAACATCTCGCCGAGAATTTGTATTGCCTGTGTGACATTAGCGCAACACTGTGCGGCGGGGGAAGCCAGGCGCTATTTTGCGTAGACTTGCGCGCGTCCCGTTTAGGTTGACTGATATCCGGCCGTAATAACCGCTGCGATAGCCAACCCGCGCGGTTGTCCGCTGACCCTCGTCAGCTCCCGGCGCCGCCGTAATCCCGGCTTCCAGCGTCGCTTGAACGATGGCCTCGACATCGCCCGTAGATAATCCGGATCGCTAGTGAGGAACTCTTTCCAGTCAATCAGTTCAGCCTTACTTTCTCGCTTGGTCATGGTGTGTATCTTTCGTGCAGGATTACCAGTGACGTTGGACATCACCCGACTATCAGTAGCGCCATTGGAACCCCGTGCCCAACACGTACATGATCCCAACCTTCGCGCACATCGGCCGCGTGCTTGCGGCCGCCATATTTGGCTTGGGGAATCAGGGCTCCGATATGCGCCGATTCCTCGTCAGACAGCCGCTCGGATAACACAGATTCAATAGGTTAATCTTCGCAGCCCTTGCATTTCCGGGATCGCGTCATAAGGCGCCTGATCTTCTTTTGAGATTAAAAGTTGTCCACGCACTGCCGATTCCCTGACCGGGCCATGAACGTCCGGATCAATCCATGAAGCCCCTCAGCGGGGCCGAGCCTCCTCACGCCTTGCTGAGCCAGCGCACAACGCTGTCTTCGAGCATCTCGAATGTCGATCCATAGCGGGCGACGAGAAAAAAAGCCGCCGCCAACATAATCCCAACCGCGACCATCGCAAAAGCTGTCAACAAAACCCGCTCCATCGTCGTTCCTCCTTGCACCATCCCATTCCCGGACACACCTTGCGCTTGCCAACAACCAATCCCCTCGCACGCTCAGTTCTGGTCTAGCCAGAACGAAAGTTTTTAAAGAATACAGAGCGAAAGCGAGATGCTAGCGCATTACCGCGCTTGCTCCAAGTCCCCGCGCCGCATATCGCCGCCGTACCAAAATGATGCAGCGAAATAACTTGCAAGCGCTTCAACCCACGGCCTCTTCAGAATGAGATTCCTAAAACCTCGGAATGCCGGGAAAAGCAAGCTGCCCCCCGTGCACATGCATCTGGCCCAGCTCCGCGCAGCGATGCAGCACGGGAAACACTTTTCCCGGATTGAGCAGCTGCTTCTCATCGAACGCACATTTGACCGCAATTTGCTGGGCGAGATCGATGTTGTTGAACATTTCAGGCATCAGGTCGCGTTTCTCGACGCCGACGCCATGTTCGCCAGTCAACACACCGCCCGCTGCAACGCAAAGCCGCAAAATATCCGCGCCGAATTCTTCCGCACGCGAAAGCTCGCCGGGCTTGTTGGCATCGTAAAGGATCAACGGATGCAAATTTCCGTCGCCCGCGTGAAACACGTTGGCGACCCGCAAGCCATGGCGCTCCGATAATTCGCGCATCCCTGAGAGAACTTTTGCCAATTCCTTGCGCGGGATCGTGCCATCCATGCAATAATAATCGGGCGACAGACGCCCGACCGCGGGGAAAGCCGCCTTGCGCCCAGCCCAAAACGCGTGGCGCTCGGCCTCGGAAGTGGAAATCCGGCAGCTTGAAGCGCCATGGGCAAGAGCTATCTTGTCGACGAGCGAAACGAGATGATCGACCTCGACCGGAGGGCCGTCGAGCTCGACGATCAACAGCGCTACAGCCTCGCGCGGATAGCCGGCATGAACAAAATCTTCCGCCGCTTGGATCGCGGGCTTGTCCATCATTTCCATGCCGCCTGGAATAATGCCGGCCGCGATAATGCCGGCGACGCAGGCCGCCGCGGATTCGCTGGAGTCGAATGCAATCAGCAACGCGCGGGCAGATTCCGGCGCGCGCAAAATGCGTACCGTCACCTCGGTCACGACGCCAAGCATCCCCTCCGAGCCGATGACAAGAGCGAGCAGATCGTAGCCCGCTTGGTCGAGATGACGGCCGCCGAGCCTTATCACCTCGCCGGTCATCAACACCATCTCGCAGCCAAGGACATTGTTGGTGGTGAGGCCGTATTTGAGGCAATGCACGCCGCCCGAATTTTCCGCGACATTGCCGCCGATCGAACAGGCAATTTGCGAGGAGGGGTCAGGCGCGTAATAAAAGCCTTGCGCCTCGACGGCGCGGGTGATCGCGAGATTGGTGACGCCGGGCTCGACGATCGCGAGCCGGTTGGCGAAATCGATCTCCTTGATCTTATTGAATTTCATCATGGAAAGGAGAACGCCGTCGGTGAGCGGCAGGGCGCCTCCCGAGAGCGACGTTCCGGCGCCGCGCGGCACCACTTTCACGTTATTCTCGTAACAATAGGCGAGCACCGCGCGGACCTGCGCGACGCTATCTGGCAGAACAACCACCATGGGCAGAGTGCGGTAGGCGGTCAGGCCATCGCTTTCGTAAGGCCGCCGGCCGGTTTCTTGCTCGATGACGCCTCCGCCAGGAACAATCTTCCGCAACGCGGCGACAATTTTCGCCCGCCGCGCAAGAACGGATCCGTCAACTGGCAAGGCTCGCATTTCGAAACCCCGGCAACGCGGCGCGAGAGTATGCGAAATATTTACCGCTGATGATAGGGATATACTATCATATATAAGTAGTGTAGCCCAGTTCTTTTACAATGTCTCGAAGCCGTGTCTTATTTATGATACAAAGAGCGATCTTTGGAGACCTAAAGTATGGCGTATCGCGTCCTTGCCCTGACCATCGTCACAGGAGTGAGCCTGAATTCCGCCGCGCTCGGGAAGGAGCATTGTCCCGTGGGAAGGGTTTATTTTCGCTCGCACCTTACCTGTGTTGCGAAAGGAACGGTGATCGCGCGCAAGATATATCATTTCCGGTCGACCGCAATTGCCAAGGCAAAAGAGACCACCATCGTCCCTCGGCCTGCCCGCGCGCATGCGGCCAGTCCGGCGGCGGCAGTTCCGCTACCGCCCGTCCGGTCTGCGGGGCTGGGTATCCCGTCCGCTCCGGCAAGAAACGAGACTGTTGACCGCAGCAGCTCCATCGCACCGCCCACGCCGGAAATCGTTCGTCAATCGGTGTCGCCCTATGGCGCATTGGTCCCGGTGACGCCTGCGAAGCGAGAGTTGCCGCCGTCGAGATCCAAAACCCGATGAATTGCATAAGCGTTCTTGGCCGGTGGAATTCAAAATCTCGATGGACTTCGCACGCCATTCGCGAGTTCGCAGGACCGCAATCCGGACCCGAAGCAGGGTCGGAATTTCGCACCGGAACATTACAGGTTGACCGTACCTTGCCTTCAGGCTCCCCGCGCCCTATAAGCGCACCCATTCCACACGCGGTTTGCGCGGCCCTGCTTGAAGGGCCGCTACCGGTGGCCTCCTCCTGTATGGAACTCAACCAGGAGAGGTCCAAAAGGTCCGCGGCGGCTTTAACCGGAGAACAACTAACCATGGCCCTGCCTGAATTCACGATGCGCGGCCTCCTCGAATCCGGGGCCCATTTCGGGCATCAGTCGCACCGGTGGAATCCGAAAATGGCGCCGTTCATTTTTGGCGCCCGCAACAATATTCATATCATCGATCTAGCCCAAACGGTGCCGTTGCTGCATCAGGCCTTGAAGGCGATCTCCGATACGGTCGCGAGGGGCGGCCGCGTGCTGTTCGTCGGCACCAAGCGGCAGGCCCAGGTCGCGATTGCCGATGCGGCGAAAAAATCGGCGCAATATTACATTAATTCGCGCTGGCTTGGCGGCATGTTGACGAATTGGAAGACGATTTCAGCCTCGATCCGGCGCCTGCGCAGGGTGGACGATCTGCTTGGCGGCGCCGCCGCCGGACTGACCAAGAAAGAGCGCCTGATGATATCGCGCGAACGCGACAAGCTGGAAAAGGCGCTCGGGGGCATCAAGGACATGGGCGGCACGCCGGATCTGATCTTCGTGATCGACACCAACAAGGAGCAATTGGCGATCAAGGAGGCGCAGCGGCTGCGTATTCCGGTGGCGGCGATCCTCGATACCAATTCCAATCCGGACGGGATCACCTATCCGATTCCAGGCAACGACGATGCAGGCCGGGCGATTGCCCTCTACTGCGATCTCGCCGCCCGCGCGGCTATCGACGGCATTTCGCGCGCGCAAGGGTCGGTCCGCGTTGAATTCAGAGAAATGGAACGCCCCGCCGCTGAGGAGCTGCCCGCCGGCGACGGCGCGGTGGGCGACGGTCATGATTTGCCTGGCGAAGTTTTCGAGCTACTTACCGCGCCGCGCGGCGCGCCCGATGATCTCGCCAAATTGCCGGGCATCGGGCCGCAAATCGTCAAGAAGCTCAACGATGCCGGTATTTATCATTATTGGCAGATCGCCGCCATGACGCCGGAAGACGCCGCCAAGATCGATCATGATCTCAAGCTTGCCGGCCGCATCGAACGCGATGGCTGGATCGATCTCGCGCGCGGTCTCGTCGCTGGCTGAAGGCACAGGCTGCTGCATTAGCCGGACGATTTCGGGGTTTTGGGGCTTTTTCGGGTCCCTGGGGGCGAGCCGGCCGCCAGGAACCGCCTCCGGAATATGAAGGAAGACCGATATGGCAAACGTCACCGCGGCGATGGTGAAGGATCTTCGCGAGAAGACCGGCGCCGGCATGATGGATTGCAAGAACGCCCTCGGCGAGACCGGCGGCGACATCGAAGCGGCGATCGACTGGCTGCGGAAGAAAGGATTTTCTAAAGCGGCAAAGAAATCCGGCCGGATTGCGGCCGAGGGGCTCGTCGCCGTTTTTAGCCGAGGCTGCGACGGGGCGGTTGCCGAACTGAATTCCGAGACGGATTTCGTTGCCAGGACCAGGGAGTTTCAGACCCTGGCCAGGACCATCGCGCGCCTTGCCGTCGAAACCGGCACGACCGATGTCGAGGCTTTGAAAGCGGCGGCCTATCCTGGCGGAGGAAACCTCGCCGATGCGATCGCCAATGCCATCGCGACGATCGGCGAGAACATCGCGTTGCGGCGCGCCGCCGCCGTGCATATCGGCCAAGGGTTCATTGGCCAATACGTCCATAACCCGGTATCCGAAGGCATTGGAAAGATCGGCGTTCTCGTCGCCCTGGAGTCTAGCGCCGATGCGCAAGCGCTGGCCCCGCTGGCGCGCCTGATCGCTCTTCACGTAGCAGCGGCAAATCCGCTCGCCGTAAATTCAGAAGGTCTCGATCCGGCCGCCGTAGCGCGCGAAAAAGCGGTGCTTGCCGGCAAGAACGCGGATAAACCAGCGCATAAGCTCGAAAAAATCATCGAGTCGGGGTTGAAAACGTACTTTAAGGAAGTTTGTCTTCTCGATCAGCCGTCCATCCATGTCGGACAACATGCAGGTAAGACAATCGGCCAAGTTGTCATGGAGGCCGGGAAGATTGCCGGGACACCGGTCCGCGTGAATGGCTTCGTGCGCTACGCTCTCGGCGAAGGGATAGGGAAGCAGGAAACCGATTTCACTACAATGGGATGAGTTTTGGTGAAGCGTACCCGGCATGCAAGAGATATCTCTGGCACTCGCCGGGTTTGAAGCAGTCGAAGCAATTGGCCGATGCGTTTCCATGTCGGATGCGCGGAGAGCTGCCGAGGGCTGATCGGATTGAGGTCTTGGCCGAACATGCGGGCGACCCGGCGCCATGGCGGATGCAAGCGCTGCTTGGGCGGACCCAATGGGATGAAGAACGGGCGCGCGACATCTGCCGCGATTATGGGGTGGAGCAACGAGGCGAGGCCTGCTACCAAACAATCATTTCACCCGATTTCCATGCGGCGGGAGACGGCAATCGCGAGCACGGCGATCCAGACCAAAAAGGCGCTGAGGAGCGGAAAACGCGCGAAAACCGGCGGAGCGATTGTTTGCGGCAGACCGCCGTCGAGGACGCCTTCCGCGCCGAGCGGGAGTTCGGCCCAAACGCGGCCATAGGGATCGACAATCGCGGAAATTCCGGTGTTCGCGGCGCGGATCAAGGGCAATCCCTCCTCGATCGCGCGCAGCCGCGCTTGCGCGAAATGCTGGTAAGGACCAGGGGTCATCCCAAACCATCCGTCGTTCGTGACATTGAGAAGCAATCCCGGACGCGGCGCCCCGGCAGGCACAACGTCGCCTGGAAAGATCGCCTCGTAGCAAATCAGCGGCGCGACAGCCGGCAAGCCAGGCACTACCAGTAACCGCAATTTTGAACCAGCCTCGAACCCGCCAGGGACATGCACGAATTGACGCAGGCCGAGACGGTCGAAGACGGCCTCAAACGGCAAATATTCGCCGAAAGGCACGAGATGCACCTTGTCGTAGCTGTCGAGAATATGTCCGCCGCTAGCGATGACTTGAATGGCGTTGAAGTAGCGGGCGTGGCCGGACTCGTCGTCCGCGCGCGCGGCGCCGGTGACGAGAACCGTATCTTGCGGCAAAACTGCGCCAATTTCGGCAAGGGCTCCGGCATCGCGCGACAGGATGAAAGGGAATGCCGACTCCGGCCAGATGAGCGCGGTGACGTCGTCGAGGCCCGAACGGTCTGATTTTGCCCCGCGCGCGGACAAGGTCAGATAGCGCGCCAATATCCGCGCCTTATTCTCCGGCCGGAATTTCGCATCCTGGGCCAAATTGGGCTGCATGATGCGCAATTTTACGCCCGCAACCGGCGCGACAGTTGTCGCCGCCAGACGCAGAGCGCCAAATGCGCAGATCGCGGCGAAGGCCAGGACAGCGGCGGCGATTGGCGGCGGCAACCGGCGCCTTGCCCCTTGCATTGCGGATTTTTCGCCGAGAACCGCGGGGGTTGAAAAAATAAGGATGGCGATGACGGTCAGACCATAAAGGCCGACGAGCGAGGCCAGTTGCGCGGTCACGAGATTGCCGCCAAGCGCCATGCCGAATGTGTTCCAGGGAAATCCCGTCAACTCATGTCCGCGCAGCCATTCCGCAAAACTCAATCCGGCGGCAAGTGAAAATAGTCGGCCTGCGCCCGGCATCCAAAGCAGCCGCGCAATCAAGAACCCGAGACCTGGAAAAACCGCGAGCGCGGCCGGGAGCCCGACGACGCCAAGGGGCAAGGCCCAGGCGAATTCGTCCGCCTCGACGAGAAACGCCGCGCCAAGCCACCAGAGCCCCGCCAGAAAATAACCAAATCCCCACCACCAGCCGGCGCCAAAGGCGCGCCGGAGTGCAGGCGGCAAGCCCAAACGAAACCGCCGCTCGGCCGGCATCTGGCGTGCCTCCGCGCAACCGTCGATGAGCCAGACGGCAACGGTCATCGGGATCGCGAGCGCGGGGAAAAAGTTGAAAGGCGCCATTGCAAGCGCGCCGGTGGCGCCGGCGGCGAGCGCGATCAGGCGGCGCCGCCAGCCGGAGGCGAGAATGATCGAAGCGGCGAGCGCGAGCATGGCGGGCTTTCTCGAACGCAATCATGATTTCTAGAAAGATCGCGCGAAGGATTTGCGCAGCTCCCACGTGTTGGAAAAACCACGCGAAAGCACTTTCCGGCGAAGCGTATTATCCGCCTCCGGTCTCCGGAGGATCACCTTGTTTGGCAAGCTCGCCAGGAGTGGGGCTGTCCGCGATTTGCTTCTGGAGCGGGCGCGCGCCGGACTTGCGGATCTTGACCCGCTTGATGCGGCGCGGATCGGCGTCCACCACCTCGAATTCAATGCCGTCCGCGACAATGATTTCGCCGCGCGCCGGAACATGCCCCGCGAGGGCTGTGACGAGCCCGCCCAAGGTATCGACCTCCCCGGCGTCGCTGATCAGGGCGAGATCGGCGCCGATCGCGCGGGATACTTCGCTAAGACCGGCGCGCGCGTCCACGATGAAACTTCCGTCCGCGGCGGCTTCGATCTTCGGGCTTTCGCCGGAGTCGTGTTCGTCCTCGATATCGCCGACAATCATTTCCATAATGTCCTCGATCGACGCTAGACCCTCGGTGCCGCCATATTCATCGATGACGAGCGCCATGTGGGTTTTCGTGGCTTGCATTTTCACCAGGAGATCGAGGGCCGGCATCGATGCGGGAACGAACAGAACCGGGCGCAGAATATTGGCCTGCGATAAAGGCATATCCAAGCCGCGGCGTGGCCAGCAGCAGCTTCTGGCCGCTTCGCCCTCCGGCTCCGCCGGCGGAGAACCGCCAGAGCTCGCGGCGGCGGCGAGATAAGCGACAAAATCGCGGATATGCACCATACCGCGCGGATCGTCGAGGGTTTCGCCGTGCACGGGCAGGCGCGAATGGCCGGCGGTGCGAAATATCGCAAGCACATCGGCGAGCCTGGTTTGAAGCGACGCGGCGACGATGTCGGCGCGGGGAACCATCACATCGCCGACATGCACTTCATGCAAGCCGAGAACGTTTTTCAACAACGCGCGCTCTTGCGGGGAAATATCGTCCTCGATCGATGTATCTGCCAGAGAATCCTCGATATCGTCGCGAATCGACACTCCGCCGAGGCCGAACAAAGCCCGCAACCGATCGACCAGGCTTGGCTTCCCGCCGGAACCTGTTTTGCCTCCCTCGCTCGTGGTGTCATGTTCAGTCATTGGCGCTGGCTGCTTCCTCGATCAACGATTCCCGGAAGGGGCCGGCAATCCCGAGCCTACCGAGAATTGCACGCTCGAGCGCCTCCATCGCCCCGGCTTCGGCCGCGCCTATATGGTCGTGGCCGATAAGATGCAAAAAGCCATGCACCAGAAGATGGGCGACGTGGTCACGCAACGGCCATCCTGCTGCGGAGGCTTCCCGCGAGGCAGTCTCGAACGCAATGACGATATCGCCGAGGAGCGGCGCCGAAGCCGCGTCGCCCCCGGCGGGAAAAGAAAGAACGTTCGCCGGTTGATCGATTCCACGCCATTTGCGGTTGAGGCCGCGGATGAAGCTGTCGTTGCAGAAAAGGACGCTGATTTCGGCGTTCGCGGCCAGCGAGACGCCGCTTTCCCCGATGGCCGCGAGGATTGCTTCCTTCGCAAGTTGCGACAAGGCCTCGAGGCACGCCCAATCTTCAGCTTCGATCGCAACGTCGATCACCGGATTCATGTCCGCTATCCCTCGCCCTTGGCTGGCCGCGCCGCCGCCTCATAGGCGCCGACGATCCGGCGCACGAGATCGTGGCGGACGACGTCGCCTTTCTTGAAGACGACGTGGCCTATTCCCTCAAGCCCGGAGAGAAGTTCGATCGCCTCGCTAAGCCCGGACTTCTGGCCGGGCGGTAGATCGGTTTGCGACGGATCGCCCGTGACAATCATGTGCGATCCTTCGCCGAGGCGAGTTAAAAACATTTTCATTTGCATCGACGTCGCATTTTGCGCCTCGTCGAGGAGAATGCAGGCGTTGCTCAAGGTTCGCCCGCGCATGAATGCGAGGGGAGCGACTTCGATCATCCCAATTTGCAAGCCGCGTTCGAGCATGCGGGCATCCATGAAATCGGCGAGCGCGTCGTAGATCGGCCGCAGATAAGGATCGACCTTGTCGCGCATGTCGCCGGGCAGGAAACCTAGCCTCTCGCCCGCTTCCAGCGCGGGCCGCGACAGGATCAGGCGTTCGACCGCACCTTGTTCCAGCAAAAGAACCGCGAAGCCGACGGCAAGCCAAGTCTTGCCGGTGCCGGCGGGCCCCTCGGCGAAGACCAGCTCGTGGCGCTTCATCGCGCGGAGGTAGAGGTCTTGCGCCATGTTGCGCGCGCGTACCGCACCGCGCCGCCGGGTGCCGATTTGTTCGAAACCGGCGCGTCCGGCCTCGTCCTCCTTCGGGAATAGGGTGCCTTGCATGGCGCCTTCCTCGATCGCTCCATCGACATCGCCGAGCCCGACCGGCTGGCCAAGCTCCACCCGCGCATAGAGGTTCTCCAAAACCAGCCGCGCACGTTCGCACGCCGCCGCCGGCCCCTTGATCGTCACGTGATTGCCGTTCGCATTGGCGATCACGCCGAGCCTGCGTTCGAGCTTGGCAAGGTTCTGGTCGTAATGTCCGAAGACGAGCGAGGCATGACGATTATCGTCGAAGGCCAAGGTTATCTCGGCGGCGGCGTCTTCGCCCGGAGTTTGCTTGAATTCTTGCCGCATAAACGGTGCTGAACGATCCGCCGGTTTCAACGCGGCGCCCCGCGTGCGGCCCGGTCCGGCAAGAGCCGGCCGAATAGCGAATTGGCGCCCGCGGAGACAATCTCGGCGGAAACGATTTCGCCGATGCGATCGAGGCTCCCTTCGATCTGAACCGATTGGAGATAGGGCGACTTGCCTACGATTTGGCCCGCGTGCCGGCCCGGTTTTTCAATCAGCACGTCGAGCGCGCGCCCAGCCATTTTGCGATTGAACGTCCGCCGCTGCTCGTCGAGGAGGGTCTGAAGCCGCGCGAGCCGCTCCGATTTTACGGATTCGGGGACCTGATCTCGCAACGCGGCCGCGGGGGTGCCGGCGCGGGGCGAATATTTGAACGAAAACGCGTTCGCGAAGCCAACCTCTTCGATCAAATCCAAGGTTGCCCCGAAATCCACTTCGCTCTCGCCAGGAAAGCCGACAATGAAATCCGATGACAAGGCGATGTCCGGCCGCGCGCCGCGGATTTCGCCGACAAGCGCGATGTAGCCCTCGCGCGTGTGGCTGCGGTTCATCGCGGCGAGGATTTTGTTTGAACCGGATTGAACCGGCAGATGCAGGAAGGGCATTAAACGTGGCTCATCGCGATGCGCCTTTATGAGGCCCGCGTCCATGTCGCCTGGATGGCTCGTCGTGTAGCGGATGCGGGCGATGCCCGGCACTTCGGCAACCCGCGCGATCAACGAGGCGAGCGAAGCGAAGCCGCCTTCCCGCGTTCGGCCACGATAGGCATTGACGTTTTGGCCGATCAGGCTCACCTCGCGGACGCCGGCGGCGGCCAGCATCTCGACTTCCGCAACGATGCCTTCGACCGGCCGTGAGGCTTCCGCGCCGCGCGTGTAGGGCACCACGCAGAACGTGCAGAATTTATCGCAGCCTTCTTGCACGGTGACGAAAGCGCTGACGCCACGCTTGCGAATTTGGCGCGGGCCAGGCGCGGCGAGGTGATCGAACTTGCTTTCGGCGGGAAAATCCACATCAAGGACCTCGCGTGAGGTTCCGGCGCGGGCCAAAAGCTCGGGCAAGCGGTGATAGCTTTGCGGTCCAACGACGATATCCACCGCTTTTTGGCGCCGGAAAATTTCCTCCCCTTCGGCCTGCGCGACGCAGCCAGCGACAACGATTTTGGTATCCCGCCCAGCCGAGGCGCGCGCGGCCTTAAGCGCGCGCAGCTTGCCCAATTCGGAAAATACCTTCTCGGCGGCACGCTCCCTTACGTGGCAGGTATTCAAGATAACAATGTCCGCCTCTTCCACAAGCGCGGTCGCGGTATAGCCCTTCGGCGCCAGAACGTCGGCCATCCTTTGCGCGTCATAGACGTTCATCTGACAGCCGTAAGACTTCACGAACAGCCGTCGGGGCGACGTTTGTCCGGACCCGCCGGAAGCGGCTTGGATGCCACGCGTTTGATCGAAACCCGACATTGCCACCCCTAGTCCACACGGCGCTAGCCGCTTAGGCTTGCCACAATATTCAGCTTGCCCGAGAAACAGCACATTATAGCAAGTTGCGCCGCATAACGAGCGCTCCCGCTAGCTTCGCGCCGGCGGGGCGGTCATAGGCTTTACGCTCGCCCACCTGCTCGAAGCCGAAATTCGCGTAAAGGGCCCGGGCGGCGGAATTTTCGGCATCGACCTCGAGGAACAGCCGGTCGACCCTGATCGCGGCCAGCCCGGTCATATGCGGCGTGAGGAGACTGGTGGCGATCCCGCGGCGGCGCCATTCCGGCGCCACGGCGATCGTCAGGATTTCGGCCTCGCCGGCGATGACACGGGACAGGACAAAACCCGCCAGATGTTCCTCCTTAGCTTCGATCGCGCCGTCCGCGACCGTCCCAGACGCGGCAAAAAGCTGTTCAAAATCGGCTTCCTGCCAGGGATAGGCGAAGCTCACTGCGTGGATAGCGGCGCATTCCGCGCTCCGCTCGGCGCCGATGGGGCGTATGCAAGGCGCAGCTCTGGATGACCAGCTGATCATTCCGGTTCACGGCGCCGCCGGGCGATACGGTGCCGCTTCTGGCGCCTTAGTGTCCGGCGCCGCCAGGTAGAAAGGTCGCGGCGGGGTCAGGGCGGGGTCGGCCAGCAGACCGAGCTTAGCAACAAAAACAACATCTAATTCGGCATTTTCGCGGCCGGTCCGGGTCTCGGTCCCGGCTGCTAGAGCCTCGATTGCGAGCAGCGGTGCGCCCGACCCTGCGAGCCGCACCGGACCCGCGCCAAGCGAGCGCACGGCCTCGTGCGCCGACGCGATCCGAGGTGCCACGACGGCCCTTCCGTCCGGTCCGAAAGCGGCAAAGAAAACATTGCCCCGGCGCGCATCGATCGCGGCGGCGGCGAGACCTGGCTTTTGCTCTAGGATCAGGGGCGCGGCTAGGGCCGCTAGGGTCGAAACCCCGGCAACCGGAATCCTGCAAGCAATCCCAATCGCGCGCGCGGCGGCGACCCCGGCACGAAGCCCCGTGAAGGATCCAGGGCCTACCGTCACCGCCACCCGCCCGAGCGATGCAAAACCTCCCTCGACGCGGGCCATGACCCGGTCGATCAACGGCAAAAGAGCTTCCGCATGGCCCCGCTCCATCGCAATCGTCTCAATTGCTTCAGGGCTGTCCGCGCCATCGACAAGAACGCAGGCCGAAATCGCAAGAAGCGCCGTGTCGATCGCCAATATTTTCATGTGCCAAAGCTCAAAACTTGCCCGAACTTCGATCGAATACGGGAGCGGACCGGGCGACGCCGAGGGACTTAAATTTGTTCGACCGCGCGCACGTCGGGGACATAATGCTTGAGCAAATTCTCGATCCCGTGCCGGAGCGTCGCGGTCGACGAAGGACAGCCGGAGCACGATCCCTTCAAGGCGAGATAGACAGTCCCATCGCGGAAACCGCGAAACTTGATATCGCCGCCATCGTTGGCCACTGCCGGACGGACATGCGTCTCGATCAATTGCTTGATCGTTACGACGGTCTCGGCATCGTCGCCCGCAAAAAACTCCTCGCCCTCGCCTTCTGCGGTGTCATCGAATTTTCCGCTGAGCAAGGGTTCGCCCGAAACAAAATGCTCCATGATGGCGCCGAGGACCACGGGTTTGAGGTCCGGCCAGTCGCCGCCGGATTTCGTGACAGAGATGAAGTCCGAGCCAAAAAACACGCCGGAGATGCCGTCGATTGCAAACAGCGCCTGCGCGAGCGGCGATTGTCCGGCGCCATCGGCGTCTCTGATGTCGAGCGTGCCTTGCGGCAAGACGGGACGGCCGGGCAGAAATTTCAAGGTTGCGGGATTGGGCGTGGTTTCGGTCGCGATGAACATGGATTTCTCCCAAACGTCCGGTTCAAAGCCGGAGCCGGATAGAGGCACAGGAATATATTCCAAAATATGATGGAGGGACCGCCAATGGGCAAGCGGTAAGCGTGGCGCGGAAATTTTCATGCATGGCCACTCGCCGCGGTTTCCGGCCCCGCTTAATCTGGCAATTCTCGAAACCCTTTGATTTTACAACAACTTCGCAATGATCGTTCGCGCGAAACCGGATTCCATCGCCGCCGATCAAGCGGCAAAAAACTATTCGCCCCGGCGCGCATGCGGCGTGCGGCGCGGAACCTGCCACGCCCGGGAATCGTTTAACGGCATGATTTGGCTGGTCGACACAAAGATCCGGCCGGGGGGCGGGCGCAGGAAGCTTTTTCCACTTCGCTGCGGAGAGAGCCGCGAAGTCGCCGGGCCGGGCATTGCGCGGAACGCGGCGCTTTTGAACGCGATGGGCATTGATCATGGCGCAATTAGCTGAGGTAGGCGAACATCTCCTCGCCGCGGCGATAGCCGCTCCTTATCTCGAGCGCGACGAAGAACATGCGCTTGCTTCGCGGTGGAAAAATCAGGCTGATGAAGCGGCCATGCATACGCTCGCGCGGGCGCATATGCGGCTCGTGATCGCGCTTGCGGTACGTTTTCGCCATTATGGCGTGTCGCTTGCTGACCTGATTCAGGAGGGCCACGTCGGACTCTTGGAGGCCGCGGTGCGGTTCGAACCGGACCGCGACGTGCGCTTTTCAACCTATGCGACGTGGTGGATCCGCGCCTCCATGCAGAATTATGTCTTGCATAATTGGTCGATTGTGCGCGGCGGAACAAGCTCGGCGCAGAAGGCGCTTTTTTTCAATCTCCGCCGGTTGCGAGCGAAACTGGCGCAGGGGAGCGGTTCGCGCACCGGGACGGAAGTTTTCGGTCAAATCGCCGAGGTGTTTGGCGTGTCTCGCTCTGATGTCGAGGTCATGGACGCGCGTCTCTCGGGCCCCGACGTGTCCTTGAATGCACCGATCGGGGACAGCGAGTCAGCTGTCGGTGTTGAGCGAATGGCGATGCTCGTCGACAACAACCCGCGTCCAGACGAGCTGGTTGGTCTTGCTCTCGACACCAATCGGCGAGTTGCCTGGTTGAACGAGGCCTTGACCGCGCTTTCCGAGCGAGAACGGCGAATCCTCCGCGAGCGCCGCCTCGCCGATGAGGCGGCGACGCTCGAAGCCTTGGGCGATCGCCTCGGCATTTCAAAGGAAAGAGTCCGCCAGATCGAGAGCCGGGCCATGGAAAAATTGCGCGAGGCGCTGACCAAACGCCACATGGAAAACGCCGTGGAAGCCATGCTCTGACCCGGTGGGGTTGCCTCGGGCAGGCCCGGCTGCGTTTGCTTCTTCGCCTGAATGAAATGCCGGGCAGCGGCGCCGGCGGGTGCGCGCGGGCTTGGATAAAACCTGGCAATTATTCGCGTACATACTTTGATAGTCCTCAAATCAGCTCCAATATGGAGCAATTTGCTTTTCTACTTGCCTAAGATTGGCTTTGCTGCAAATTTAAAGTCGCTGGGATGCTTGGTCCTGGCGGACCGCGCCAGCGTTTGTTTGTTGGTGTTTTGGGAGAATTGCCATTTATTTGTCCGTAACTCCAAGAAACACATCATCAACAAGGAGTTCAAAGGAGGTAGTACGCAGAAAATACTAAGCATTAGAACAAAGTTGTGACAAGGTGACGACAACAAAATACGTAACCAGCAAGAAGATACGTAGCCATCAAGGGGAGAGACGATAATTTACAACCTAACCAAGTACTATCTAACTAAGCTTGCGGCGGCGCTCGCGGGGATGGCGGTCCTTGGGACGGGGTTGGCCCAGGCTACCCCCATTCCAGCCACGATCTCAACCACGCTAACGATCACGACGGATAGTCGACTGACTAGCAACGTGAGCTGCACGGTAACCGGCGCCCCCTGTATACTGTTTGGAGCGTCCAACATTAAGCTGAGGCTCAACGGCTTCATAATGTCGGGTAACGGCAGCCAGGACTCCTGCGCGCTCAACTTTCCGGAAAATGGGATTGATACGAATAGCAAAAACAACGTGTTCATTCAGGGGCCGGGGCTGGTCAGGCGATTCAACGGCAACGGCATCGTGGTGAGCGGCAATCACTCGTCGGTAGAGGGCGTCGCCATAACAAGCATTTGCGCGGAGGCTATTGTCGTGAGCGGCAGCTACAACGAAATAGAAGGGAATAGCATCAGCCGGGACTCTCTGGATGTGAGTGAGGCTAACCACTTCTTTGCTGGGATATTTGTCTCCGCTCCCGGAGGGCACAACAGTATTCTAAACAATGAAGTTGTAGGAGCGGGCGTCTATCCCATCACGGCGGGCCAAGGCGGGTTCGGAATCTTTGTGGGCGAACCCGGTGCGCCCTCAAATAATAATCTCATTCAGGAAAACGACGCCTCGGGGAATCCCGGATCGGGAATATTCATCACATTAGGTTCCACCGGCAATACGGTTCGTCACAACCAAGCTCTGGGGGGCGTCGACTTGGGCGACATCTTTGATGGCAATGATCCGCCCGCGAACACCTATGATAACAATCTCTGCGAGGCATCTTTTATTGGGCCGAGCCAGCAAAACATTTGCCAGCTTCCCAACATCGCGGGGCACCGGAATGGGCCCGTAGACCGGAATTAGCTAAATAGTCGAATGGGCACCCCGGCCAATCCGTGCCGGCGGATCTCGAACTTGGGGAAACTCGCCATCATTTCGGCGACCGCTTTGCCAGCGATGGGGGACATCGGAGCGTTCCCGATGTTCCCCAGTTTTGACTTATACCAAGTCACGAAGAGCATGACCCATCGATACCGCTCATCATGGCCGGACCGGGCCCGGCCATAATGAAACCAATTTTTTCGACGTGAGCGCCGCAACTTTCAGGCGGCGTCAGGGAGCGAAACCAATCTCGCAATATGCTCCACAAATTGCTTTCCTGCCGCGACGGCGCGCTCGGCGCGTTCTGCCGAAATTTCGGAGCCAGGGCCAGTTTCATAATCGGCTATGGCTTTGAAATTGTATGTTTGAGACAGAAAAATCCTTTGACCGGGGGTAAAGCGCGGATCGCCCTTGGTCAGCCGCAAGAATTCTGTCTGAACGCCCTTGTGGGATTTGAACAGCATTTGGGTGGTCTCGAATATAAAAGCCTGTGCCGCGTGGAATCCCGCCAGATAGGCTGTGCGGCCGGCGTCCTCATTGAGGCCGACGCCAAGCATCGTTGTTGCATGTTCGAGAAGCTTGCGCGCCTTGGCGAGAAAGCGGCTTGCCTCCGGAGTCACAGCTCGAGTCCTTCCTTGCGGATTTCGTGCATGAGGGGCGAACGTTCAAGGTAGGCCTCTGCCGGATAGGGTTTTGTATCGAAGAATGCGTCCGTTTCATCGAGGAAATCGACGCGGAGCTTAGCCAGCCTATCGAGTTCCGCCCACCGGTCGGGAAGCGCCTTCAGGAAAACGGCAACGTCGTAATCGGAATCCGGGCGCGCGTCGCCGCGCGCGCGCGAGCCATAGAGCACAACACGTTCGAGCCGTTCGCCGTAAATTTCGTCGAGTGCCGCCCGGTAGCGTTTGAGGATAGGATCGCCGGGCATCTTCGTTGCCATTTGCACATCCATATCACGGATTCGACGCCACGGCCGTCCGAGTTAGACCGGCGCCGCGGCCTTCGAATACGGGCACCACCTCGACGAATTTGGTGGCGCACGGTAAAGATGAAAATGCGAGATGAAACTTCTCAGCTCAGCACCGATCCGCAACTAATTTCAAAAGCATCTGCGGCCGGCCCGCAAAGGGCTGGCGGATTCCCCGCCGCATGAGTTCATGCGCCTTCAAAGACTGGGCATGATCTGGTCCTCGTCCAGCGCACCTTCTTCCTCCGGCTCGCCGCCCTCCTCCGGCGATCCATACGTCTCGATCTTGATGCTGAGCCTGCCGCCCTCCTCGATTGCCGCGCGGCGCAAGGTTTCCTCGGCTTGCCTCACTTCATGCTGGCGTTTCCACAGCGCCGCATAGATCCCGTTGCGCGCCAGCAGCGCGACATGCGCGCCGCGCTCCGCAATCCGGCCCTTGTCGAGCACGATGATCTCGTCGGCATTGACGATTGTCGAAAGCCGATGCGCGATTACGAGGGTCGTCCGGCCCTTGGCGACAAGATCGAAAGCGTCCTGAATCTCGGCTTCGGTAAAAGAGTCGAGCGCCGCGGTCGCCTCGTCGAGAACGAGGATCGGCGGCGCCTTCAAAATGGTTCGGGCGATGGCGACGCGCTGCTTTTCGCCGCCCGAGAGCTTTAGGCCGCGTTCGCCGACCTGCGCCTCGTAGCCGCCCGGAATATGTTCGATAAAACGGTCGATTCGCGCCAAACGCGCCGCCTCGCGCACCTCGGCGTTGCTCGCCTCAAACCGGCCGTAGCGGATATTATAGGCGATTGTGTCGTTAAAAAGCACGGTGTCTTGCGGAACCATCCCGATCGCGGCGCGCAACGAGGTTTGCGTCACCATCGTGATGTCCTGACCGTCGATGGCGATCCGACCGGCGGAAGGCTCGTAGAAGCGGAATATCAGCCGCGACAGCGTGGATTTTCCGGCCCCCGAGGGACCGACGATCGCCACGGTTTTTCCGGCCGGCACGTCGAAATTCACGTCCTTCAGAATTGCCCGGCGCGGGTCGTAATTAAAAGATACATGCTCGAACGAGAGCCTGCCGTCCGTCACGGCAAGAGGCTTCGCGCCCGGGCGGTCCTCGACCTCTGGATGCTGGCCGAGTATGGCAAACATCATCTCGATGTCGATCGCCGATTGCCTAATCTCGCGATACACAACGCCCATGAAGTTCAGCGGTTGATAGAGCTGAATCATCATCGCATTGATAAGGACGAAATCGCCGACCGTATTGGTGCCGCTCTTGATGCCGGCAATGCTCATCGCCATCGCGGCCGTCAATCCCAAGGTAAAAATGACCGCCTGCCCCGCGTTGAGCCAGGCAAGCGACGTTAGGGCCTTTATGCTCATGCGCTCGTAGCGGCCGATGGATTTGTCGTAGCGCTGCGCCTCGCGCTCCTCGGCATTGAAATATTTGACCGTCTCGAAATTGAGCAGGCTGTCGATCGCCTTGGTATTTGCGTCGGTATCGCTCTCGTTCATGGCGCGCCGGATCGTGATCCGCCAATTGGTCGCGGCGGCGGTGTAGCCCATGTAGGCAAGGATCATCAAGCTCACCACGGCGGCATAGCGCCAATCGAATTGATAGAGAAAAACCGCCAGGATCAGGACGAATTCGACAATCGTCGGAACCGCCGTCAGCATCGTGGTGCGAACGATCGTCTCGATTGAATTGCGGCCGCGCTCGAGGATCCGGGTGAGACCGCCGGTCTTGCGTTCGAGGTGAAAGCGCAGCGACAGCACATGCAAATGCGAAAACACGTCGCGCGCGAGACAGCGCACGGCGTGCATAGCGACATCGGCGAAGATCGCATCGCGGGCCTGGGTGAGGAGCGCCATCAAAATGCGCAGACCCCCATAAAGAAGCGTGAAGGCCAGCGGACCCGCGATCACAGCGGAAAGGGAAGCCCGCGCCGGACCGGTCAAGGCGTCCGTGGCCCATTTGAAGGAATAGGGAACGGCGATCGTGATGACCTTCGCGGCCAGCAGCAACGCCACGGAGGCGAAAATCCGCAGTACCAAGTCAAGCCGACCAGACGGCCAGACATAGGGCCAGAGCTTGCGGAGGGCCGAGCCGCGCATTGGTTTAGCTTGAGCGTTGGCTTGAGGAGCGGTAGCAGTGAAAAAGAAAGGACGCGTCATGCCGCTCATTTGCTTGTGAATGCTCATGATGGACCGGAGGCGCCTAAACGCCTAGAGGGCGTTCCGGCGATGATCCTCTAGGCTTTCTGGTTCCGCATTACCATGGTCCCCAAAATCATTCCATTTGCGGCGGCGCAACCGGGAAACACACCGCGCCGCCCCCGGTTCCTAGCCGCAGTTGACCCACTTTGAGCGGCGCGCGACAAAGAGACGATGGCATCGAAGCACATCATCATAGAGCCCCACTCGCGCTTCGTCCGCGACATTTGCGTTTATTGCGGCTCAGTCCAAGGTGCTGATCCGATCTATGAAGCGGCCGCGCGACAGCTTGGCCAGGCCATGGCGAAGGCTTCCATCGGCCTCGTTTACGGCGGCGGCGCCCACGGGCTGATGGGCGCGATCGCCGGCTCGGTCCTCGCCAACGGCGGCCATGTCACCGGCATCATTCCAAATTTTTTGGTCGGAAGGGAAGGACCCCTGCCGGGACTCCAGGAGTGCCTTGTGGTTGGCAACATGGATGAGCGCAAGCGCTTGATGTTTGAGCGCGCCGACGCCTTCGTCGCGCTTCCGGGCGGCATCGGAACCTTGGAGGAGCTCACCGAGCAATTGAGCTGGGTCCAGCTTGAGCGTCACACGAAACCGGTCGTGATCGTCGATATCGCCGGCTTCTGGCAGCCATTGCTGCGGCTTTTCGCCCATATGCGCGAGCGGCGATTTATCCAGCCTTCCTTGGAAGTCCGCTATCTTGTTGCCGAAAAGGTCGAGGATATTCTGCCGATGATCGAAACCGCGGGGGCTAAGGCCGCGCTTGTCGGCGCCCGCAAAGAGACCGTCGATCCGCGCTTATAAAGGCCAATTTTTGGGCATTGAAGCTGGCTGCTAATGATAAGAGGCCACGGCCGTTGATGTCGAGAGCAAGGTGACGCTCGATCGCGATATCGCCAGTGCCGCCTTCAAGGCGGATCCGTCACTTCGTCTGACCGTTCCGGCGGAGCGTCAGGCGGGCAGGCCATTTGCCCTGATTCTCGCGGCCTGTTTGGCTGCCCACGCGTTGCTGTTAGTTATTCTTTTGTTCGAAGATTTCGCCATCGCCCGCGAGCCCACCCGCGCCGAAGAAATTCCGGTGGAGATCGTCGCCGAGCTCCCGCCCGAGCTGAAGGCCGAACCGATTGCAAAGCCTCCCCCTCCCCCGCCCGATCTCGCAATGGTGAAGGAGAAACCGCCGCCCGAGAAGGCGCAGCTCGACGACGTCGAAGTCGCGCACGACGCGCCTGTCTCGGGCAATGCGGTTGAAACCCACAAAGGAGAACCGGACAAGGAAACGAAGGCGCCGCGCGTGGCGCCACCGCCCAAGCTTGCCACGCCACAGCCTGCCCAAGAAAAGCCCGCGCAGGAAAAGGCCGCGTCTGCATCAAACGAGACAGCGGCCAATCCGTCGCCGCCATTGGAGGCGCAGAAGCTCGCCGACGACACGCCGGACGCCGAGGCTCTCGACAAGGCGCAGCCGGAGTCGGCGGCCAAGCCGCAAAAAAAGCAGCCGCCGCGCAACAGCAAGAGCCCTCCAGCCCAAGGCAAACGGATTACTGTGGCGCAACAGCTCGCCGCTTTGTCTCCCGCGCCCAATTATTCTCTGGGGGCCGCGGCCAAGGCCGCGCCGGTCAGCGGCGGAACCGAAAAGGCGAGCTATGAGTCATTGCTCTTTGGGTTGATCACCCGCCAATTTCATCTCCCGCCGGAGGCCCGCGCGCGCCACCTGATCAACGTCGGGCAAATCGGTCTTTTCGTCGATGAACTGGGCAACCTTACGCATCAGGCGGTCTACCGCGCCAGCGGCGATCCGGCTCTCGATACCGCGTGGCTCGCCGCGGTCCGACGCGCGGCGCCTTTTCCCGCTCCTCCGAGAGGCCTGCCGCACGGGTTCATCCTGCAATATTCGAACCAGGATTAACGGAAACGCCTATGCCAAGATACTTCGGTGCGGTAACGATTGTACTGCTGCTTGGAATGGTATGGGTCCGTGTCCTGTTGATGAGACGAAAAGGGATAAGAGCGATGCATTTCGGCAAGAT
This sequence comes from Methylocella sp., assembly GCA_050728755.1. GTDB lineage: Bacteria > Pseudomonadota > Alphaproteobacteria > Rhizobiales > Beijerinckiaceae > Methylocapsa. The sequence continues at coordinate 3,038 of JBOHJU010000011.1, read as the reverse complement.
AGACAAAAAGGATTTCTTGATACCGCCGGTTGCTCTTTTTTATTTTTATATCATGTTTGCTGCTGCATTTAGGTTTCCGACCGTAAGCAGGCAAGAATTCTTTCAGTCCGGAATAATCTCCTTGGCTGGAGTGCTTTTTTGCTTGGCAGGATTGTCGTTCTTATTCCTGAGTCTTGTTTCTTTTGGTACAAGTTTCCGAGTTGGCATTGATCAAGACCAACCGGACAAACTTGTAACGACCGGCGTTTTTGCATTTACCCGTAATCCTATTTATGTGGCGTTTGCGCTTATCTTGCTCGGCCAATTCTTGCTATTCTCAAATTGGATTCTTTTGGTCTATATGGTTGCCGCCATAGGGCTGTTCCATCGGCAGGTATTGCGTGAAGAAGAATTCCTGAGAAAGCATTACGGCCAGCAATATTCAGAGTATTGCGATCGAGTGAGACGGTATCTTTAGGCCGCAAATAGAATAATCCCTATACGCCAGAGGGCGCTTTGAAGCGTGTCGCGTAAGCGACCCGTTTCCAGCCGCTGGGACCTCACTGTTAAAGCACCTTCGGCCCTCGCCCACTGCCCGACACAACTAAAGCCGCCCCTGGCTACCTTCGAACTTAGGAGGCTACCGTAAATTGGTAATGCCTTGCCAAAATCCGTTGACAGCGGCAAGCTCAGCGTTAACCGGCTTGACAGGGGACCGGCCGCCGCGCGTATATGTGGCCGCTCGGTGTTTTAACGGGCGCGCGGCTGAGAGGCTCAGCGAACGAAGCCTTCTCCTAAGAAGTGCAATGCAACCCAAAGAGGCCGGAGACCTACAATGAGCAAAGCGGTTCTGGCCCTTTCTTTGTTCGCAGTCAGTTCTTTTCTAGCGGCGAGTGGCAACGCCGTGGCGGGGCAAGCCAGTTTCAAGTTCTGCAAGAGCACATATGCTTTGTGCACGTCGGCCATATGCATGCCTGTTCCGGCAAAGGAAGGGACGGTCTCATGCGCCTGCGATGTGAAAACCGGCTGGTCCGCCGGCCAAGAACGATGCCAAGAGAAGGAAACCGGCGAGGGCAAAGAACTCAGGTCGCGCTATTTCCCAGTCAAGAGCGTCGCAGTCTGCTCGAACGACCGGCCTTGGGCATGGTGCCTGGATAAGCCGTGCATCGTCTACAAGAACGATCCGACGAAGGCCGCGTGCGCATGCACGTTGGTGAAAGACCAGGGTCCGTATGTGATCGGCGCGGAAACCTACAACGAGAAGATCTGCACGACCGGCATCATTTCGTCAGCGACGGTGACGCAGATCACTCAAGTAACCGACTTTCTTAAGGGAAAGCAGCAATTCTCTCACATCGATCTCAAATTCGTGAATAAATAAGAGACGTCATGCGCAAACGCATTTGAAGCGGCCCACACCGCCCGCGACAGGCCGCCGCTAATCCCGACGCGCGCGCCGAGCCCGCCCTCGATACCGCGTGGCTCACGGCGGTCTGCCACGCGGCGCCTTTTCCCGCTCCACCGAGAGGCCTGCCACATAGATTTATTCTGCAATATTCGAACCAGGAATAACCCGCATTCTCCACGGGAGCCCCCTGTGTCGAAGGATTGTTGGTATTGCCAAAATCCGTTGCCAGCGGCAAGCTCAGCGTTAACACGGCCGTCATCCAGGGGATACCGGTTCAAGCGGCAATGGCCAGCGAGAAAGAGGTCATGGCAGGGCATTATCATCACACGCAGCGCGGCAACTTGATGCCGACGACGTTGTCCCTTGCGGCTCTTGTTTCGGGGTTACCGGGAATCTTGGCGATAACGCTTCGATCGGGGCATGGGCCTTTGCTGTTCGCGCCGTCCGCCCTGTGCTGCGGGTTAGCGTGGCTCTTCTCGTCCCTGACAGTGAAAGTGAGCGGCACCGAGATTCGCTGGTATTTCAGACCAAGGCTTTGGGATTATCGCGTTGCGCTCTCTGATATCGAAGATGTCCGGATCGTGCGCAACACCTGGCTGAACGGTTTTGGAATCAGGATGAGGCCAGGCTGGCGCCTCTATAACGTCTCCGGGCTCGATGCAGTCGAATTGCACCTCAAGACTGGCGACATTCGCTGCATTGGTACCGATGATCCGCGGGGGCTTGCCGCCGCGCTCAAATCTTCAGGCCCGGCCTGAGCCCCGCGATGGTCCCGGAGGCGCGGTGGCCTTTACGATGCGCCTTCGCGCAAGCGCGGCGGCGCAGTCGTGGAGCGAATACTACGATAGCGAGTTTCGATCGGCGTAAGCAGCAACATCTCGCAATCCTTTTCCAGGAAGGTTCGCACGGGACGAAAACCGGCCGCCTGAGAGCATCCGAGCGCCACCGTGTTCAACTGCTCGTGGGCGATATAGGTGCGGGTTTCCCGATTGTAATATGGAAACGCCACCCGCAGCAGATAGTCAATCAACGCGGCCCGCCCGAAGCCTTTGCGCAAGTACGTTGGATCGCCAATGGATAGGTCCACCCTTATCCCGCCATCGACGCCGATCAGGTCCGCCCACTCCGGATAGTCGGCATTGCGGTAGCACTGCAGGTAGGCGAACGGTTTGCCTGCGCCGATCGCGAGGTGGCAAATGCCCGGTTCCTCCCCTCGAACGCTCGGGCCGTACTCCGAGGCGACTTCCTCCAACGTGACGGACGTTTTCTGGTAGAATCTGCGGACATGCGGTTCCGCGAGCCAGGCCGCGAGAATTGAAAAATCCCGTTCGTCGACCGGACGGAACGCGATCTCCCGCAATGCTGCGCGATTCATCGCTTCCTCTGGCGAGTGAACTCATTACGCTGCGCATAACCGCACCTTGACAAGGACCTACACTCCTGCAACTGTGCTGCGCCATTATTCATTAATGGTTATATCGTTGCAAACATGGAGAGGGGATCATGGCTGAGTTTAATCCGAATGCTAAGTGTCCGTCTCGAAAGTTGTTGAATCATATGAATTGGTTGTGATTCAAGGGAGGCGGCCTGATTCGAGGAGGGGCCGCCGATGTGGACGAAAAGGAACCGAGTACGATACGATCGTGATCAT